>NZ_JARKPW010000168.1:0-5839 GCF_029975095.1 Aminiphilus sp. | reverse complement strand
AAATGAGTACAATGGCAGGAAGGCACTCCTTCGAGGCGCGGTGATACGGAAACAATTCGACACCGCGCCTCGAAGGGTTTTCAGGCCGCGAGAAACACTGTCGGGGAGGGGCTCCGAATACGCCGTATTTCTGTACGGCCGAGTCGGAAGAAAGGGGCGATGGTGTGTGCGGATCGGCGCGAAACTGACAGGCGCTTTTGCCGCGGTGACGTTCGTGTGCGCCGCGGTGGGATTTCTCGGATCCTTTGGCATCCAGCGGACGGCCGGGCAGGTGGAGGACATGGCGGAGGTGCGCCTGCCCCGTGTTCGCTGCCTTCTCCTGCTTCAGGAAAGCCAGCAGGGAATCCGGGCGGCGGAGCGGAGCCTTCTGAACCTCGCCGCGTCGGCGGAGGAACGTCGCCGGGCTTACCAGGACCTGGAGATCCAACGGAAGAAGACCGGGGAGAATCTGGAGACGCTTGCAGCTCTTCTGGGGCACGCCGCAGAGGGGGACGCGCTCTTTCAGGCTTTTCGCAGCGCCGAGGCGGAACGCACCAAGGGGATCGAGGATTTTCTCGCTCTGTCCGGGAAGCTCGACGAAACGGGCATCGGGAATCCCGCAGCGTTCGAGGCGGAACTTGCCGTTCTTGAGGTGGCTCATCAGAAATGGCTCCTGGACCTGAGCCGGGCGGTCATGACGGAAATGCCCTTCCGCGGCAACGTGGACGCGGCGGAAAGTGCCATGGGGAAATGGCTCGCCTCCTTCAGTGTGAAGAACCCCGCACTGGTGGATCTCTTCGGACCGCGCATCCTCGAGCAGTACAAGATTCTTTATGCCGCGGCGGAGGACATTCGGGAGCAGCTCAACAGGGACGACATCACCGACGAAGACATGAGCAACATCCGCTCCGCTTTCGCTTATGAATGTCTTCCTGCGGCGGATGCCATCGGGGATATCTTCGACCGGGCGCGGAAGATCGTGGGCGATGCGGTGGCGATCCAGAATGCGATGAACAAACAGGTGCTCGAAACGAACGGTGCGGCCTTCGATACCGCGATTGCCGCGCTGGACGCTCTCGTGAGCGCCGAGCTTCAGGCTGTGGATGCCGCGAGGGCGGAGGCGGCTGCGGTTTCCTCCGGAGCGGGACGTCTCGTTCTTGTGGGCATTGCCGTGGGTGCCGGGCTCTCCATCCTGCTGGGGTTCCTTCTCACCCGGAGCATTACGCGACGGTTGGGACGCGTTATGGCTCTGGCGAACCGTGTAAGGGAGAAGGATCTCTCCGCAACAGCAGACGCGGACGGCGCGGCGGGGAGCGACGAACTGGGCGACCTGAGCCGAACCTTCGCGGACATGACGCTTTCCCTTCGGGACATCGTGTCGGGTATCGCCGTCGAGGCGGACGAGGCGGGGGGGCGTTCCGAGGCCTTGGCTGCCCTTGCCCAGGAAGCTTTGGCGAGTATGGAGGAGGTCAAGGCGTCGGTGGATCGTGTCGTGTCCTTCGCCGAGACGAATCAGGACGTGCTGCGCAAAGCCGACGAGGGCGTCCGGGACGTGGCGGAGAGTGCCTCGGGAACGGCGAAGAATGCCGGGGAGAGCGCGGAGGAAATGGGTGCGGTGACCGAGATGGTCCGGAACGCTTCCGCATCCCTGGCCGGTACGGTGAAGGAGATGCACGCCCTCGAAGAACGGAACCGCGAGATCGTCGGTCACATGGAGCGCCTCGACGGGGCCGTGGCGGAAGTCTCTTCCTTCGTGACAACCATCACGGGTATTGCGGACCAGACAAACCTTCTGGCCCTGAACGCCGCCATCGAGGCAGCCAGAGCAGGAGAGGCTGGACGCGGTTTCGCCGTCGTCGCCGAGGAAGTGCGGAAGCTTGCCGAGGAATCCGCCCAGGCGGCCAAGCGGGTGCAGGATCTTATCGGCTCTCTGAGGACATCCGCCAAGACCTCTGTCGCCGCCACGGGAGAAATGGCGGAGGTGCTCAAGAGAACCCTGGCGGATTCCGCCGCTTCGGGGAAGCGGCTCGACGTCTCCGTGGAGCGCATCATTCGCACGAGCGACCTGATCCGTAACATGGCTGCCGCTGCGGCGGAACAGTCCGCGTCCAGCAGCGAGATGACCGAGGCGCTCGGTGCGGTGACCCGTTCCACCGAGGCTATGGTGGAGGCCATCCGGGGCATCGAGCGTGCCTCGGAGGAGACCGCGGCGGCGGCGGAGAGCGTCGCCACCGAATCCCAGGCGCTGGCGGAGAGTTCGGGGCGAATGACTGCCCATGTCTCCCAATTCCGCCTTACCGGGGTGGAAACACTTCGTGTTGCGCTTCCGGGTGGCAAGAGGAACGACGCACGAACAGCGTGAGTTTGTGTCTCATTCGTCCGGAGCGTCCTCCGAATACGCCTCGACCGATGCGATGTCTCCGATGATGCGGAGCCTGGAGGAGATGCGTGGGAAAAAGTCGAGGCACATCAGTTCGAAGTGGATGGATCTGGTCTTGCCGGGGGAGATGTTCAGCGTGGAGTGGATGCCGTTGTGCATGAAACGGTCGCAAGCTCGGGCAGCTCGTTGAGGAGGGATCGGGAAAGCGTTTCGATGGCGTCCTCGTCGAGACGGTTGACGATGTTTCCAAGGTTTTTTTCGTTATCGCAAGAAGTGCGTTTCTGAAGTCGTCATCCCCGGCGTATTCTTCCTTGAAGACCTGGAGGTTGTGGCAGAACAAAGCGTCGTAGACAATATCCGTCCAGTCGAGGAGAACGATCTTTTCGGAGAGTTGCGGAGGAAGCGCCGACATGGCCTGATCGCACAGGAGGCGCACCTCCTCCGCTTTCCGGAATGCCTTGTCGAGCGCCGGGATCGGCTTGCGCCTTTCGAAGACGAGGTTGTTGCTATGCTGCATGATGTCCGACGATCACGATGGCGACGCGCTCTCTCGTCCGCACGGCGGCCCATGTCATGAGTCATGACGTCGTACAGAAACTCCCTCGTAAATGTTCTTGTTGTTGATGCCGATGTCGAGGTAGGAATTTCACCTTCGGGATTCGACGTGTTCGAGAGTGGTGTTGAAGAACGAAGTCATTCGCATCGCCCTCACCTCCGGCTTTCCGAATTGGAAAAGAGGATTCTTCGTCAGAGTGTCCGTCGAATTGAAAACTGTGGGTTTTCGTCGGGCACGTCTCGTGATGGATTCTCCGCGGGGAGTTCGCACGGGACGGTTTCTGCCGGGGGCGTGTCGAATTCCATTCCCAGCAGAAGATATTCCGTCGCAAGACCATGACGCCGGTAAAACCTGCGCGCTCCTTCGTTTTCCTGCATGACCCCCACTTCGATCTCGTCCATGCCGCGTTCCCTGGCTCTGTTGACGGCATATTCCAACAGTGAGGCTCCTGCGTGTTTCCCCCTGTGTTCTTCGGAGACGATCAGTTCGTTGATGAGAGCCGTTCCGTTTCTGTGGTACAAGCTTCGATAGAAAAGGAGCGAGAGAAATCCGATTACCTCGTTCTCGTGCTCGCACACGTAGTTCTCGTATGTTTCGTCCTGTGCGCTCATGTTCGCGAAGTGACGCCGCAGGTCGTTTTTGTCGAGGGTGTGGTCCTCCCCGAGGGCTGTGCTGAGTTCCTCAAGGAGCATCGCCACGCGAGGAAGGTCCGCTTCGATCATTTTTCTGATGCGCATGTTTGCCTCCATGGTGATCGCTCCTTCCGTGGTTTCGGTATGTACTGTACTCTCCGGGGGGTGGGAGACTCGTCCTGTCGAGTCCCGGTTCATATCCGTTCTTCGGGGACCGGCAGGTTCTGTTGTCTGCAAAAGGTCAACCTGTCCCAGTAACCTCGCTGAAAAACGATTTTCGAATCGACGATCCGGAAAAAACCACACCCTCTCAGCCCCAGAGGGTCGCGCCATTCCATGATTGCCCATTCTCCATCCTCGAACATGTTTTCGACGATACAGGTCATGTTTGTGGCGGCGAAACTGTCCGTGAACATTTTTCGGATGGCCTCGCGCCCCTTGATGGGGTCTCCTGCTGCGACCTGGTGGTTGACGGCGTCATCGCTGTACAGGTCAGCCAGGGAATCCGGGTCCGCGTTGTTGAATGCCTCCACGAATTTTTGCAACACATGTTTAGGGGTCATCGTGCGTTTCTCCTGTGAGAGGTATGTTTTCCCTCTGGACGATTTGTGCTGTTTTCGGCTTAACGCCGGCTCGTGGTGGCCCGAGCTGCACAGCATGCATCCTCAACCTGGTTCAGTTGTCTGAAACAATATTTGTCTTGTTCTCTGTGTTCGTACAGCTTGACGGGTAGAATAAGACAATGCTTACGCACGTGTCAAACATCAGAGGTTTTGGCGAGACTTATTGAATACATGTAGACTTCGAGACCTGAAGTTGAAAAAGTTTTCGAAAGAGGAGACAGTGAAAATCGCCCTCTGAAGCGGAAAGCATTCTCACAAGAGGCCTACTCTAAATTTTTTAATAATAAATTAAATTTATTTTATTAAAAATTCAATAACGAGAGAAAGAATCTCTTGTCCTGTCTGTATAACTAGCGTACCATGGGAAAAAATGTCGAGGCTTTCCGGTGAGGGAGCGGCGGAGGTCTTTCTTTCAGGGAATGGTGCCTGTGTTTTCTCGCCGGGAGCGATATGACGATGCGGTTTTCGTCGGGAAATGTGTCGGGAGGTGAGTGCTGTTCATGCGTCAGGGAGACGAATTGCGCATCGTGGTGCCCGATGCCATTGAGTATCTTGCTCCACTTCAGCGGTTGGTGGACGAACTGGCCGCGAAGATCGGTTTTGAAGAGATGGCCCGGGGAGAAATACAGCTCGGTTTTGAGGAAGCGTTCGCCAACGTGGTAGAGCACGCCTTCGATCCCGGCGAACAGGCTTCCTTTGAGGTTCGTCTTCGGATGGTTCCCCTGGGAATGGAGATCGTGGTGCACGACGAGGGGCTTCCCTTCGACCCCGGCCTTGTGCCGGAGTACGCTCCGGAACATCTCAAGGAGGGAACCCTTCCCGAAGGGCAGGGAGAAGGCGGACTCGGCATCTTTCTCATGCGACACCTCATGGACGAGGTGGCCTTCGTCAACCTCGGGAGAAAGGGCAAGGAAACCCGACTGATCAAGTATCTGCCGAGAAAATCCGTGAGAGAACTCTCGCATGGAGAGGAATTGGCCGCCTGGGAGACCCCCATCGAGGAAAAACCCTCCGTCTCCGTCTCGCCGCCGGAGCGGATTGCCTATGCCATCCGTCTTCTCGAACCTCGGGACGCGGTGGAGGTAGCCCGTTGTGCCTACCGGGCCTATGGATATTCCTACCCGAACCCTCACATCTTCTTTCCCGACCGGGTGGTTGACCTGAACGCCCGGGGAAGCCTGGTCTCCGCCCTTGCGGTGACTCCGGAGGGGGATATCATGGGTCATGCCGCGCTCGAAGTGCCTTCCGGCGAGGCCGGGGCTCCCGTCGAGATCGGCATGGCTTTTGTCAAACCCGCTTATCGAGGGCAGGGATGTCTCAAGGATCTGACCACCTTTCTTCTCGACGAGGCGCGTCAGAGAGGATTCGGCGGAGCATACGTCCAGTCCGTGACCACCCATCCGGCTTCCCAGAAAGCTGCCCGTTCCGTGGGATTCCGCGAGTGCGGACTCTTCGTCGGCGCCTACCCCGAGACCATGAATTTCAAGAAGCTCGGCGGCGAGGCTGGGCAACGCCTGAGTCTGGTTCTGGCCTTCCTGCCGCTGGTCGCCTTTCCTGCCGAAACGCTGCACTGCCCTCTGCGGCACCGGCGCATGCTCGAGCGCCTCTTCGCGGAGCTGGACATGCACCCGCGGATGGTCTTTCCACGTGGTCTGCGCCCGGAGCTGTC
>NZ_JARKPW010000154.1:0-31475 GCF_029975095.1 Aminiphilus sp. | reverse complement strand
GCCCTTGAGCCCCGTTATGGGTACTCTTGCAACGCATGCTCCTTGTTGCCCGCCGAAAGCGAAACGCCCGTCGCAAAACACGTGGTTTCGGGCACGGGCACAGTGCGGAGGAAAATAAAAATACCGGGCTTCTCCGAAAGATTCGGAAGAGCCCGGTAGAGAGGCGCAAACAGAAACGGCGCGGGCGAAAAACGCCCCGGAGAAATCACGCCAGGACGGCGGCGAGCTTGTCGAGAAGATCTCTTTCCACGAAGGGCTTGGTGATGAAGGCCCGAGGCGCCGACTCCCGGGCACGGGCGAGCGTTTCCTGGTCCGTGTGGGCCGTGAGAAAAATGACGGACACGCCCCCATTACCCTGGATGAGCCGGGCCGCCTCGATACCACCCAGATCCCCCTTGAGGGTGATGTCCATGAGCACCAGGTCGGGTTTCAGTTCCGCGGCGCGGCGCACCGCGTCCTCCCCGGAGAAGACGAGGTCCACGACGCGGTATCCCGCCCGCTCCAGGCAGGCCTGGAGATCCAGGGCAGTGAGCACCTCATCCTCCACGACAAGAACCCTTGGCGGAGACGCGTCACGCCGTTCTTCCCGCGAGTCCATCGAAACGTCCTCCTCTGTGTTCTTTCACGTCGCGTCGCCGGACATGCCTCCGGGCCGACATTTCCCGACGCGTTCCATTCTACGCGAGGGGCAGGGAAATGACCAGACGAGATGTTTTTGGGTATAATCGGAACAGCGTGTTTCGGACCCGTCTCCTCGCTGCGGGAAACGCCGCTCCGGAAAGCCGTGCACGCCACGAAGGAGGAAGGCACTCCATGAGACAGGGACTCCTCTGGTTCGAATGGCTCAGAAGAAAAGGACCACTCCACCTCGCCCTGTGGGCGCTTCTTCTGGGCGTTTCCTTTACGGTATCGCTTCGTACCGACGCTCGACCCGCCGCCGCCGACGATCTCCGCTCCTTCCGGGCGAGCCAGGTCGTCTCGGAATATCCCCGGATTCGGATTTTCCTCACGCTCCCCCGGGAAAGCGCGACATCCGGGGAGATCTCCCCGGAAAGGCTCCAGGCACGCCTGGACGACACGCCTCTTCCGGTCCGCTCGGTGCGCCCCTTCTCCAGAGCGGACGACGGCGTCGCCTACATCTTTCTCGTGGACGTCTCCAAATCCCTTCGGGAAGCCCAACTGGCGGACATGCGCACCGCCCTCTCCGCCTGGGTGGACACCATGGGTCCGAAGGACCGGGCCATGGTGGTCACCTTCGGCGAACGGGTTCAGCTTCTCCGGGACTTCGAGGGCAACTCCGAGGACCTTCGGGCGACGGTGAAGACGCTCCGTCCCACGGACATGCTCACCGAACTCCACGGCGGCCTCGCCCGGGCACTGGACATGGGCAAACGCCTCGACCCGGAACTCCCGTCCCGAAAGGTCATCGTGGTCCTCTCCGACGGCAAGAACGAGATGCTCGGGGGCATCACCCGAACAGAGGTCCTGCGCCGCATGGAAGAAGGCGCCCCTCCCATCTTCGCCCTCGGCTATTTCGCCCCTCCTCTGAACGAAGAGAAACGGGAGCACCTGCGCCTTCTGGGAGAACTGGCGACAGCCTCCGGAGGGGCCTATTTCCAGCCCGACGGAACACCCGTCGAGGCCATCTTCACCGCCATGCGACGGGCCATCGACGACACCCTCGTGGTGGACCTCGACGCGAAAGACGCCTCCCCCGACGGATCGCTGAAGCGTCTCTTCCTCTCCCTGAAGACTGCGGATGCCACCCTCACCGACACGGCCCCGCTGCGCCTTCTTCCTTCGGAAGTGCGCCCCGCCTCCACCTCGGGGGCCACCCCGGCGGAACAGATACCCCCGTCGGACGACGCCTCCGGCGTCACTCCGCCCGACGGAACACCGGAGAGCGCGGGAGAAACGACGCACACGCCCGCAACACCCCCGGCAGGAACCGCTCCGGCGGAGAAGGCCCCGGAAACTGCCGCGACTCCCGAGAGCACCCTCCGGGGCGGAACTCCTTCGGACACTGCAGGCACCGCCGGCGTCGCCGTTCCGAAAGCGCAGCGTTCTCAGGAAACCTCTTCGGAAACCGACGCGGCTCCAACGATCCAAGCTCCCGGAGCAACGAAGGAGGCGACGGCACCCGCGACGGCAAAGGCCGGAACGCCAAGTCCCTCCTCCGCAAAGACGGGAGGTGCCGCGCCGGAACCGACGCCCGGTACGGCCGCCACCGGATCCGAAACCTCCGGGAAAACATCCGAGGAGAAACCCGCCTCGCCGAGACTGACTCCCCTGCTCTCCATTCTCCTCGGCGGCATCGCGCTCATCGCGATCACGACGCTCCTCCTGCTCCCCCGGGAACAGCGGAGGAAGGGAACGGAAGCCGGAACAGGAACCCCGCGCAAGGAACACCGAAGCGTGCGACTCCGCATGGAGATCTCCCGGTCCGGCAAAGTTCTCGGCGCCTACGCGGCGGACATCACCGAGCGGATCGTGCTGGGCCGGGGCGCCGAGTGCGACGTGCGCCTTTCCGGAGACGAGACGGTGTCGCACCGCCACTGCGAACTCCACCTTGCGGGAGGGACCCTCACCGTGCAGGACCTCGGCTCCACCAACGGAACGCTTCTTGACGGAACACCCGTTCCGGGTGACCGCGCCATCCCCGTCACCAGCGGCGCACGCCTTCTGCTGGGCAACACGACGGTGACGCTCTTTCCCGGCGAGGCCTCCGGAGACGCATCCGAAGAACGCCGCAACGCCCCGGAGCGTGCGCGCTCATGACGATCCGCCCCGATATGCGCGGCCCGGACATGCGCAACCCCGCCCCGGAAGAGGAAACGGCTCCGGTGATTCTTCCGGGCAACGCCCAGAACCAGGGCAAACGCCGGGAACAGCAGGACGCCTTCACCATCTCGGACCCGGAACACGCGGCCTTTCTGGCCCATGCGGGCCTTCTCGCGGTGGTCGCCGACGGAATGGGGGGCATGAAGTGCGGCGGCGACGCGAGTCTCCTCGCCGCGGACACCATGCTCGAAGCCTATGCGGTGAAACGCCCGGAGGAACCCGTGGAGGAGGCCCTCCTCCGTTCCCTGCACAGGGCGAACCGCGCCGTTCTGGAGATGGCCTGCCGGAACGGCGTGGCGGGCGACTCCGGAACGACCCTCGTCGCCGCGGCAGTCCTCGGCAACCGCCTCTGGTGGATCTCCGCAGGCGACAGCCGGCTCTACCTGGCCCGCAAGGGAGAACTGCTCCGGCTCACCGAGGATCACGTCTACGCGACGGAACTGGACCGCTCGGTCCTCCTCGGCCGTATCTCCCCCGAGGAGGCGCTCTTTCACCCCGAGCGCGAGGCCCTGACGAGCTTTCTCGGCCTGGAGGTCCTTCCGGAGGTGGACCGCAACCGGAACCCCCTTCGCCTCGAAGCGGGCGACCGGCTCCTCCTCTGCAGCGACGGGCTCTATAAGTTCCTTCCGCAGGAAGAGACGGCGGCGATCCTCTGCGACGGAGAGCAGCGTCATCCCCAGGCGCAGGCGGAGCGCCTCGTGGAGGCGACGCTGCGCAAGGACGCACCCGGCCAGGACAACATCACCGTGGTGGTTCTCGGCGTGGAACGCCCCGAAGCACCTCGGACGTCCGGACACGGAGGTCTCGCCTCTCTGTGGGCAGAGCTGGAGCGCGGATTCGCCTCCCTGACGGAACGGGCACGGGGCGTCCTCGCCCTCGAACCGGGAGGAAAATCGTGACGTTTTCCCCTTTCCCCGAAGAGGATCGGCTGCGCCGTTTTACCCTCTCCAGAGGCAGACGTCCGGGGCATAATGAGGATGCGTCGGGAGAGGAGCGTTCCTCCCGGGGCCTTCTCACGGCACTTGCGGACGGCCTGGGAGGCCATGCGGGGGGAGAGATCGCCTCCCGCCTCGCCGTGGAGACCGCTCTCGCCGCATGGCGGCGCTGCGAGGCGGCTCCGGACGCGACAGACCGGGAGGATGCGGAATGCCCCGGTTCGCCCGGCCACGGCTCTCTGTGGGTAGGGCATACGCTGGAGCGGTGCCTTCAGGAAGCCCACGAGGCGCTGCTGCATCGCGCCCGGGAGGAGGGACTTCCGCCGCTTCTGACCACCCTGGCCCTTCTCTGGATCGGCGCAAACGGCGTCATGGGATGGTGTTCCCTGGGCGACACCCGGGTGCACCTCTTCCGCGGAGGCGCTCTCGAAGCCCGAACCCGCGACCACTCGCTGGTGCAGGCCCTTGTGGAGAGCGGGCGCGTGCCTCTCCGGGACGCACGGCGGCATCCCGAGCGAAACGTGCTCACCGCCGCGCTGGGAGACCCGAATGCGAAAAACCTCTCCCCGGAGATCTTCTGCGGAGAGGCGAAGCGCGGAGACGCGCTTCTGCTCTGTACGGACGGCTTCTGGGAGTGGCTTGCCGAGGTGGAGATGCTGGCGGACCTCCTCGCCACGGAGGACCCCGCCGCATGGATTTTCCGGATGGAACTGCGCCTCTACGGACATCTGCTCCGGGAAACGGAGCGGAACGGACAGAAGGGAAAACTGCTCGACGACTATTCCGCCGTGGCGGTGCTGGTCGGTGCCGACACCGCCGCGAACGACACGGACGACAGGAGGGACGACCCGTGGGATTGATCCGTTGCGAAAAGGGACACTACTACGACGAACAGAAGCACAGCACCTGCCCCTATTGCGGCGTCAAGGAACTGGAGGAGGAAATCTCCCGTTTCACCCCCCTCGAAACCAACGGTGACGCACCCGAGGACGACGAGGGAAAAACCGTGCGCCTCTCCAGGCCTTCCGGAGGCCCCGAGGGGTTCGCCCTGGGCGGCGGCAGAGAGGGCGAGACCGTGGCCTATCTGCGCTCCCGGACCGGAATGGACCCCGTCACAGGGTGGCTCGTCTGCGTGGAGGGACCGGAGAAGGGACGAGACTACCGCATCCGGAGCGAACGGAACACCATCGGGCGGAGCGACCAAATGGACATCTCCATCCGCGGGGACGAGACCATCTCCCGGACAAACCACGCCTTCATCGTCTTCGATCCCCGGAAGAACATCTTCCGCGTCCAGGCCGGAGAGGGGCGGGGACTGACCTACCGGAACGGCGAGGAAGTCATCCTCTCGGAAAAACTCGAGCCCTACGACGTGATCGAGGTGGGGCGAACGCGGCTTCTCTTCGTGCCGCTCTGCGGGGAGCGCTTCTCATGGGACTGACACCGAGAGGCCGTCAGAAGCCCGTCGCCGGAAAAACCGGCGCTTCCGGAACGTTCCGCCAGAGGGGACTGCCCCTCGTCGCCGGAAGAGCTCTTCCGGTCCTGCTCCTCCTTCTGCTCTTCGTACCGGGCGTGCTGCTTGCCCTTTTGACCTGGAGCGACGGTGCTTCCGCACAGAGCGCTCCGGCGGAGCCGACCCGGTTCCGTCTCGTGGGAACCCGCATCGCCCCGCCCGCGACACCGCAGGAAGCCCCGCAGGTACTCGCCTACGTGGAACTCCTCGACGAGAACGAGCGCCCCGTCAAGGGCGTTTCCCCGGACAGCGCGGCCTGCACCCTCGGCGCGACGGTGCTCGACAATCCCCGTTTCGCCCCGCTCGCCGCCGAGGAGGGAACGGCGGTGGTCTTTCTCGTGGACGTCTCCAAGTCCCTCAAGCAGAACGAGTTCTCTCGCATCCGGGACGCCCTCGCCGCCTGGGCGGACTCCCTCGGCGAGGCCGACCGGGGGGCGTTGATGCTCTTCGGTGAACGGGTTCGCCTGGTTCAGGACTTCACCGCCGACAAAGCGACCCTTGCCGCCGCCATCAAGGAACTGGCCCTCACGGACAACCGCACGGAACTTCACGCGGGCATCGCCGAGGGGCTTCGCCTCGCCGCCCGCGGCGATGAGGCGCTTCCACCGCGGCGCGTGGTCGTGGTCGTCTCCGACGGCATCGAGGACGCGCCGGGCGGCACGTCCCGGGACGAGGTGCTCGCCTCTCTGCGGGAACATCCCATCCCCGTCTACGCCGTGGGTTTCGCCCTGCCCCCCCTCACGAACGCGAAGAGGGACGGGCTCGCCGTTCTGGGCGAGTTCGCCCGCACCTCCGGCGGAGCCCTCACCACCGTGGAGAAGGCCGATGCGTTCAAGGGCGCCTTCGAGACGCTCCGGGAACGGCTCAACGGCGTCTATCTCCTCGCCGCCGACGCGGAGGCGGTCGTCCCCGACGGACAGGTACACCGCCTGCAGGTGACGCTCCGGGTGGGAAGCCGCACCTTCACGGACGGCACGGACCTGCGGGTCCTTCCCCTTCCGGGCGTCCTCGCCGCCGGAGCGTCCCCGGACCTGAAGGCCGCCGCAGTCACCGCGCCGGAAAGCACCACCGCACAGCAGCCCGCCGCAGCGGGCGGCACCCCCACCGTAACGGGAGCACCGAAGCCGACCTCCCCTTCACCCCAGGCCGCGGGAACGCCCGCACCCTCGCCGGGACGTAACCTTCCCCTTCTCGCCCTTGGGGCCGGTGTGGCCCTGCTGGTGCTGATGGCGCTCTTCCGGAACGGCAAACGCACCCCGCCGGAGAAGGCAACGTCCCCCGCGCCGGAAGGACCCGTGGCGGAAAAGACGGGCACCGCACCGCGCATCGTCGCCGGAGAGGGGCTCTCCCTGCGCCTCACGGTCCTCAAGGGAGCCGACGTGTCACGCCACTACGACGCGGTGGTGACGGACCGACTTTCCCTGGGGCGCTCCTCCAGGGGAAACGGCATGGTCTTCAAGGGAGACATGGGCATCTCGGGAACGCACTGCGAGTTCTTTCTGGAAAAAGGGCGCCTTTTCGTCCGTGACCTGGGTTCCACCAACGGCACCTACGTGAACGGCGTGGCCATCGTGGGACCCTGTCCGCTCTCGGACCAGGACAGGCTGCTTCTGGGCAGCACGGAGCTTCGGGTGCACCTTCCCGCGCCCGGAGAAGAAGACCGGAAGAGCTGACCCCTTGTTCCTTTCGTCGGGTTCCACCTCCGCGAGGTTCGCACGTGCGCGGAGCACTGCCTGAGGAGGCGATTCCGTGAACGGAGGCAGACATCGAGAGGGCGCACCGGCGGTGACCCGCACCTCCGCCGCCCGATCGCACCGGGACGAACCGGTCTCCCGCCAGATCAGCGTGCGCCCCGCTCGGGAACGCGCCGCGGAGCTGTGCCCTTTCTGCCTCCAGGAGCGCACTCCCGCCTCCGGTCCCTGCCCCGCCTGCGGCGAGGGCGGCGAAATCCGCCGCACCAGCCCACTGCACCTGCCCCCGGGAACGATCCTCCTCGACAAATATCTTGTGGGAAGGGTGCTCGGACACGGCGGTTTCAGCATCACCTACCTCGCCCTCGACCTTTCCCTGGACGTGCGCTGCTGTCTCAAGGAGTACTTCCCCGCCAACCTCGTGACCCGCAACGCCGGACAGACCCTCTCGGTGGAGGTCTTCCGGGAAGAACGCGGCTCCGGAGGCGATCCGCGAGAGATCTACGAAGAAGGACTGCGGCGCTTTCTCGACGAGGCCCAGATCCTCGCGCGCTTCGAGAATCACCCGGGCATCGTCTCTGTGCGGGATTTCTTCGAGGCCAACGGAACAGCCTACATGGTGACGAGCTTCTTCGAGGGAATCACCTTCAAACAGTATCTGGAGCAGAGGGGAGGCTCCATCTCCTTCGACGCCGCCCTCAAGATCCTCATGCCCGTGCTGGACTCCCTCCGGGAGGTGCACCGGGCCGGACTGCTCCATCGGGACGTGAGCCCCGAGAACATCTACATCACCGCCTCGGGACAGGTGAAACTTCTCGATTTCGGCGCCGCCCGTTCCCTCGCCGGGGAGGGGCACAGCCTCTCCGTGGTGGTGAAGCCCGGCTACGCGCCGGAGGAACAGTACCGCACCCGGGGACGTCAGGGCCCCTGGACTGACGTGTACGGCGCGGCGGCGACCTTCTACCGCGCTCTCACGGGAAAAGTTCCCCAGGAGGCGCTGGAACGCCTCTCCGGGGACGACCTGCGCGCCCCCTCGGCGCTCGGGGCGGAACTCCCCGAAAAGGCGGAACTGGCCCTTGTAAAGGCTCTGGCCGTGAGAGCGGAGGACCGTTTCCAGAACATCGAGGCATTCCAGAAGGCCCTCACCGCCGCCCGGGGCGCACCCACGAAACAGCAGGCGCTCCGGCTGCGCAAACGCCGTCTCGCCGTCGGCGCGGGAGCGGCGCTCTTTCTGCTCCTTTTGGGCTTCGGCGGCTGGTACCACTGGGCGAACCAGCCGGAACAGCTCTTTCGCCGGGGCGAGCGTCTCACCGCCTCCGGAAAGTACGCCCAGGCACTGGCACTTCTCCAAAAAGCCCAGGACCGGGAGGGCGGCGCTCCCTGGGGAACGCTCCATCTCCTCATGGGACACTGCCTCCTCGAACTGCAGCGCCCCGCCGAGGCGGAGGAAGCCCTGTCCCGGGCAGTGCTCCGGGACCCCCTCGCCCGCCAGGCCTGGCAGCTCCTCGGCGACGCCCGCGTAGCCATGGACCGCCTTGCCGAGGCGCGCAGCGCCTATGCCCGCGCCGCCTCGCTCCCTCCCCAGGACGGCCCCTCCTGGCTTCGGGTGGGCGATCTCGCCCGACGCCTGCACCAGGACGACGAAGCCGCCGGAGCCTACGAGCGCGCCGTCGCCGTTGATCCCGACCTGGTCGAGGGCTGGATCGCCCTGGGAAACCTCGCGGCCTCCCGCAACCGCCCCGCCGAAGCGGAGCGCGCCTTTGGCCGCGCCACGGCCCTCGCGCCGGAGCGACGCGACCTCTGGAAGGCCCTCGGAGAGGCACGCCGCAGTCTGAACAATCCTTCCGGCGCCGCCGACGCCTTCGCCGAAGCAGCGGCACGGGCCGGAAACGACCCCGCCGAAGCCCTGTTCCTCGGCACGGCCCTGCTGGAACTGGACCGCCCCCGGGAGGCCGCAGGGATTCTCAACGCGGGCCTCGCAAAGACACCGCACGACCCGGCCCTGCTCGTTTCCGCCGCGGAAGCGTCCCGGCTCGTCGGCGATATCGCCGCAGCGGAAACGCACCTGCGGAACGCCGTGGCCGCCGACGGCGCATCCGCCGACGCGTGGAAAGCTCTGGGACTCCTCCTTCTCGATGCGAACAGGCCCGACCAGGCCCTCTCCGCTCTGGAGCGGGCCGCCTCGCTCCGCCCCGATGACGTGCCCCTGCGCAAACATCTCGGCATCGCCCTCGCCCGGACAGGACATCCCGCCGAGGCGGAGGAGACGCTCCTCCGCGCCGCAGCCGCCGCTCCCGACGACGGAGAAATTCTCCTCGCCCTCGGGGATGTTCGCCTCGGGGCGGACACCCCGCGGGACGCCCTCGCCGCCTATCTCGACGCGGCCCGAAAGGACGAAAGCCTCGCGGCGAAAGCCCTCGTCGGCCAGGGCAAGGCCCTTCTCGCCCTGGGACGCACCAACGAGGCCGCGGGAGCCTTCTTCGCCGCCACGGACCGCGACGCGACCTCCGTTCCCGCCTGGCTCGGCCTTGCGGAAGCCTCCCTCCGGCGCGAGCAGTACCGCCTCGCCGTGGATGCCCTCCGCCGCGCCCTCATCCTGGACCCGAACAACGAAACGGCCTGGCGCAGACTCGGCCAGGCCTACTTCAGCTGGGGGCAGTACGACGGCGCCATCGAAGTCTACAACCGCATCCTCTCCAACGCCTCCGGCGACGAGGCCGCCGAGCTGGAGCACTTCAACCTCGCCAAGGCCTACATCCAGATCGGCGACATCTCCTCCGCCTCGCGCATCCTCGACCTGCTGGAGGAACGCTCCTCCACCTACTCAAGCGAACTCCGCCGCCTCCTCGAAGGACGCCGCCCGGCGCAGTAGAAGCTCAGAAGGGCCACCACCACTTGGAGCATCTCAATCGGAGAGATCTTACCCATCTTTGCTGGACACTCTGATAAGCAAGCACAACGCCCATCAAAGATGAGTCATGAAAGACAAGACAGCTCAGGAAAAAAGGACACGAACCAGACACCCCGGAGATCCTGACGCAGCAGAGCACTACTCCGCGAAAAAAGAGAAGCAAAAGCACACCTCCCGGCGATCTCGCCGCGGCGGTGATCTCATGTGCGGCAATCTGGATGTCCTTTTAGATGCATCTTATGGGTGTCTGTGACAACTCTTTCTCCAGGTACAACAACCGCGCCCCATCCCACTTCCTCCACAACGCATGATCCCGTATCGGAATCGGTCCGTGTGTCCACAATCGGCGGACAAGAACAGAGGGTTCTATCCGATCCTGTACGATTCCCCGCCGGGAAAGGAGACTGTCAGGATAAGTTCCCCGCCCATGCCTCCCGCATATTTTTTCAGTGTTTCGATTCCAACGTTTTGTTCCCTCTCCATCTTCGAAACAGCGGGTTGTGTGATATTCAGATTCGCAGCAAGTGTTTTCTGCGAGATGTTTCGTTTTTTCCTGACCTCACTCAGAGAGAGCATGAGCAACCTGCGTTCCGCGTCTTCACGAATCCGCTCCTGTCTCTCCTGGGGCATTGCAGCCAGAAGATCCTTGAATTTTCTAGCCATCGCACTCGCCTCCTTCCGGCTCTCGTCTGATCTCTTCCAGATGGTTCAGATAGATGTCTTCAGCTATCGGAATGATTCTGTCATACCAGTTTTTATCGCCGCGTTTGTCTCCCCCGATGAGAAGAATAGCCTTTCTTCGCGGGTCAAAGGCGTATAGGATCCGCAATATCCGGGAATCGACATCGTCCCGCAATTCTCGAAGGTGAGGGACTTTTTTCGCGCCTTTGACTTCGGAAGAGTAAGGATAGCCAAGAGACACTCCTTTTTCCTCCAGGAGCATTACAAGAACGGCGACACTGTCTTGCGCTGTTTCGGACAACGTGTTCCACCATTCTTCAAATTCGTCGGTGTATTCGATCTCCCACATAAATATAACCTCCAGGTTATTTATACGCCTCGTCACTTTTTGCGTCAAGTCTTGTGATACCGAGCGCCGTGTTCGCCCGCAACACACCGAACACAATCTCCCGACTGCATGGCGAAGGCAGATCCAGGCAAACAACGACGCGGCGCCGGAAGGAATTCTCTTCCGGCGCCGTGCAGTGTTTTCCGTGTGGACAAGGTGGAGCGGGATCAGTCCTTGAAGTAGGTGCAGACGTATTCCGTGGGCTCGTCGCAGCGGTACTTGAACTTGCTGTTCGCGGGAATGCCGAAGGACTGCCCCGGACCGTAGGACTGCCAGTCCTCCCGGCCGGGCAGCACCACCGAGGCGACTCCGGCGGTCATCTCCATCAGTTCCCGGTCCGCCGTGCCGAACTCGTACTCTCCGGGCAGGATGACTCCCAGGGTCTTCTTGCTTCCGTCGGCGAAGAGAACGGTGCGGCTCTGCACCTTGCCGTCGAAATAGACGTTTGCCTTGGTCAGGACCGTTACTCCTTCAAACTTCTCGATCATGGGGAAAAGCCTCCTCCGGAAGAAATGAATGTGGCGGAACGAGAGAACATGCGTTTCCTGCCTTGCGGAATCGGTGACGAGCGTCGTTCTCCCCGAGAGTGCGGTCTCGGGGCGCCATCAAGTATACACTCTACGGTGCTCTGCTGCCAGAGAACCGATGTCTTTTCGGCCTCAGGAAAAACAGCCGGAGGGAGAAGAACGGAAGCCTAAGCTCCGTCCTCCTCCCTCCGGCTGTTCCGTGAGTCATCCTCCTCTCCTCGCGACACCGCGAAAGAGAGGGGGTTTCACTGTTCGCTACTCGGCGTAGCCGAGGTTCTTCGCCTCGTCCTTGTAGCCGAGTTCCCAGAGGACGTTCCGGTAGACTTCAAGGTATTCCTTGCCCTCGGGGATGGCCTCGCACTCGGCGAGAAGGAGCTTCGTGCCCACTTCGCGGGCCTTCTTCGCGTCTTCAGCACTCCAGCTTGCGACTTCGATGTTCGGATTGGATTTCCACTTTTCCCGGGCCTTGATCTCCGCCACGTAGATCAGGCTGGCCTGGAAGCGGGCCTTGTCGCGGGCGACGAGGAGAATGTCTTTGAAGTTCTGGGGAAGGGCATCCCACCGGGCGGGGTTCACCACGAGGGGGAAGTTCTCGTTCACGCCGGTGTGGTAGGCGGGATCAAGAACGAAGGTGGCGACTTCCTGGAAGCCCATGCGCATGTTCTCATCCCAGTAGGTCCACTCCGCGGCGTGGATGTTCTTGGTCTGGAAGGCCGTGTAGATTTCCGGAGCGGAGAGGGACACCGTGGAGGCGCCGAGTTCTTTGTAGAACTTCGCGCCGAAGCCGGAGGAGCGGATCTTCTTTCCCTTGATGTCCTCAATGGACTTGAGGGGAACCACGGACATGAGCTGCTCGGGCATGACGCTCTCCATGATGTGCCCCAGGTACTTGATGCCGTACTTCCCGTAGATCTTCTCGAAGAAGGGGAAGAGTTTCTCGTCCAGATAGACCCCTTCGGCGAAGGTGCTGATGGGGCACCCCGGTCGGGTGGTGAGGATGAACGCGGGGTCCTTTCCCGTCCAATAGGCGCTGTAAACCATGGCGGCGTCGACGATGCCGTTGGCGACGGCGTCGAAGGACTCGAACACGGGGAAGAGCACTCCCGCCGCATAGGGCTCGATGACGAACTCGCCGCCGGAAAGGGTCTTCACGGTCTCGCAGAAGTCCTCGGCGAGTTTCTGCTGTTCCGTTCCGGGCATGGCATGGGTGACGAGTCTCCAGGTCACCTTCGCCGCCAGAGCCGCCTGGGCTCCGACGAGGACGAACAGAAACACCAGGGCAAGGGCAAACATTTTTCTCATGTTGTCCAAAAGCCTCCTCTCTCGCGAAACGCCTCCGCATACACAGAAGGTCTCCTTCTCTTCCAAGCGCGTCGAACGTGGATGGTGCCCAAACGGACTCTCCTTCTCTCGGCGTTCACCCCTTTCTGTCCGAAGATGCGTCGTGCCGCGTTCCCTTCCGCAAGGCGCAAAGTGCAACGCTCAAAGCCCGAAGACGAACCTGGGGAGCCAGAGAACGATGGACGGAAAGAGAAAGATCAGGATGATGCAGAGGATCTGCAGCGCCAGAAAGGGCACGCTCGCCCGATAGATGTCCACGATGGAAACATCCTCGGGGGCGACTCCCTGGAGATAGAAGAGGCTGAAGCCGAAGGGGGGTGACATGTAGGCGCACTGAAGCAGCACGTTGAAGGAGAGCCCCACCCAGAGGGGATCGAAGCCGAGCCGGGAGAGAATGGGCGCCAGGATGGGCACCGCAAGGAAGATGATGGCCCCCGGCTCCAGGAACATGCCGAGGAAGAAGATGAAGAGCGCCGCCACGACGAAGACCATGTTCGGCCCGCCCGGCATGGACATGGCGAGGTTCGCCACGAGGGTGTTTCCCCCGAGCCCGGAGAAGACCGAGCCGAAGGCGGAGGCGCCGATCATCATCCATCCCACCATGGCGGACACGGAGATGGTCTCGAAACAGGAGGAGTAGACGATCTCCCAGGTGAGCCGCTTCTTGAAGAAGGCGATGATCATGGCCCCGAAGGCGCCGAAGGCGGCGGCCTCGGTGGGCGTGGCCATTCCCATCAGGATGGAGCCGAGGACGATGACGATGAGCAGTCCCGGCAAAAACACGTTCCGCAGGGCGGCCAGCTTCTCCCTCATCGTCGCCCGCTCGTCCGGCGGCAGCGCGGGGGCGAAGGAGGGATCGAGGAGCCCCCGGAGGAGCACATACCCGATGTAGAGAACGGCGAGCAGCACTCCCGCGGAAAGTCCCCCCGCGAAGAGTCCCCCGATGGAGACACCGGTGACGCATCCGTAGAGCACCATGTTCGTGCTGGGAGGGATGAGCTGCCCCAGGGTTCCCGCGCTCATGACGCACCCCAGGGACATGTTGCGGTTGTAGCCGTGCTTGAGCATCTGGGGAAGGCCGATCAACCCGAGGCCGATGACCCCCGCGGCGACGACGCCGGAAACGGCGCCGAGGATGGCCCCCACCACCACGGTGGCGACGGCGAGCCCTCCCCGAAGACCGCCGGACCACTTGTAAAAGGCTTTGTACAGATCCTCCACCACGTTGGTCTTCTGGAGGATATAGGCCATGTAGATGAAGAGCGGCACGGCGATGATGACGAAGTTGTTCATGGAGCCCCACGCCGCGGAGACCACCAGATTGAGGGCTCCCGCCCCCCAGAGGAAATAGGCGAAGACGATGGCCACCGCCGCGAGGGAAAAGGCGATGGGCACGCCGAAGGCGAGGAGAAGGAAGAGCGATGCGAACATCAGAAGCGGATAGAATTCACGGGCCATGGCCGTCCCCTCCTCACTCGGGCTTTGCGCCCGCGGCCTTCCCGAGCTTCGGGAAGATGAGGGCGAGCATGTCCTTGAAGGACTGCCAGGAAAGGAGGGCGCAGGACAGAGGAATGATCCAGCGGTACCACCACACCTCGGGGTTGAAGGGGGTCTGGTGGGTGGAGCGCTCCCGCATGAGGGTGGAGCGGTAAGCGGCGGGAATGCTCACCCAGAGGAGAACGAGCACCACGAAGAGCACCACGCCCTCGGCGAAGATTCCCTGAATGCGGCGCCACCGTGAAGGAAGGTAATGATTGATCACGTCCACGGCGACGTGTTTTTTCTCCTTGTGGCAGTAGGCGGCGCCCAGCATGAAGAAGGTCCCGTAGAGGAAGAGGGAGATCTCGAAGCTCCAGACGGGGGTCTCGTTGAGGAAGTACCCCTTCAGGGCGCTGTTAGACGATCTCCAGAATGAGCGGCAACAGCAGAAGGGAGACGAGCTTGCCGAACCGATCCATGTTCATGAGCCGCACCCCGCAGACGACGGAGCTTCTCCGTACCGGTGGCAGCAGCAGGAATCGCCCTTCATCAGCGTCGCGGAACGGGAGAAGGTCAGGTTTTCGGAGAAGCCCCTGGCGATGGCGAAATCGATGGCACAATAGAGTTCGCCCTCCTCCACCATGCCTTTTTCCTTCCATTCCTCGCACATCGGGCAGTAGGTGATGTCGCTTCCGTTCTCCCGCTTCATCGCCTTCCAGGCGAAATGCAGCGGAAGGTCGTAGTGTTCGGCCAGGGTCTCGCACGTGAGTTCCTTGCCGTGCCGCAGCACCTCCTCACGAATGCGCCTTCCCCGTTCTTCGCCGAAACGGGCGACGACACGCTCCACCAGTTTCCTCCCCTCGCTCTCGCCCAAAACGGCCACACTTTCCCGCACGAAAAGGGCGTGAAAGTGTGCCAGAGCCCGGGCCATATCGTCCACGCTTTTTCGCAACACTTCGGAATTCTCTCTCATATCCTCGGTCACTCTCCATTCCACCTCGCTTTCGACATGACACAGCAACGCACCCATGACATCTCCCGACGAAACACTCTCCCTTGAAATGACCACATTGCAACAGGTGTTCGAAACTCCGGGACCTTGCTGTGTTTTTTTCCGTGTACCGGTTTTCCTGCATCGATTTCTCGGGGAGAGCGACCGTGATTGTTCCGAATCGCTTTCAAAGAAACGGGAGAAAGGCGAAACCTTCCCCTCTCGTCTTTCGGCCTCGGAGAAAGAAACATTCCTCTCTCAGGGGCGCCCTTCGGAAAAAGCCTTGCGAAAGCGGGCGAGAAGGAGTTCCGGCTGCATCTCCGTAAGGAAAACCGCCGCCAGGATGAGAACGCATCCCGTCACCATGGGGGAGGTGAAGAGATCTCCCATGAGCAGGATCCCCGCGGCGGCGCCGAACACCGATTCGAGACTCAGGAAAATGGATGCGTGCGTGGAGGGCGTGAATTTCTGTGCGACCGTCTGGATGAGAAAGGCTCCGGTGGTGCAGAAGAGCACGAGATAGGCCATGCTCCACCACGCCCTTCCCCCGAGTTGCGTGAGGTCCGGAATCGTTTCGAAGAAGGGAGCGCAGAGTGCGGCGTAACAGAAGACGAAGAGAAGCTGCAGCGTGGCCAGGCGATACGCGTCCATGCGGGGCGCGAAGGCTTCCAGGGAAACGATGTGCAGGGAATAGAACACGGCACAGGCAAGAGTGAGCCCGTCGCCGAGGGAGATGGAGAAGCTCTCCTGCAGAGTGAGCAGGGCCGTTCCCACGAGACAGAGAAAGGAGGCGGCAAAGGCATTCCATTCCGGAATTCTTCGTCGCAGTGCCCAGGCGGCAAAGGGAACGAGCACCACATAACTGGCGGTGAGAAAGGCCTGCTTTCCCGCCGTGGTGTACTGGAGCCCCACGGTTTGGGTGGCGAAGCCGAGAAAAAGAAACAGCCCCACCCCCGCGGCGATTTTGAGATCCTTCAGGGTCGTGCCCCGCAGGGACTTCGAAAAAATCAGGACCAGCAGTCCTCCCGCCAGAAAAAACCGCACCGCGAGAAGGGAAAAGGGAGGAAAGAACACGAGGGCATCCTTCATTACAACAAAACCGATGCCCCAGAAAAGTGCCACCGAGGCGAGCCCCACATCGGCGAGCAGCGTCCGGGTTGTACCTTTCATTCGGTTTCCAGCTCCTTCTCTCCCGTCAACACCATCCTTGAGCCCGGATTTTTTCTCCAGGCACAGCGTCGACTGGTCGGATTCTCTTGCACCGGCCTCTCGACAGAGAGGAATACCAAAGATTATACAGTATTCTCATCGGGAGAACAAGATTGCACACAACAAGAATCTTCCGGACCGAGAAGCGGCTTCCCGTCAGGGCACGAACGCCTCGGAAACGCGTCAGGGCGACGGAGCCATCGCAATTCGCTCATACACCCACGTGGAACTCCGCTATTTTTTCACCTCGAGAACATACGACAGGGGAACTCCTTTGTGATCCAGGTGCTCAAACATACCTGAAATATCGTAATCAAACTCCTGCAACTGGATGATATTCATTCCGGAATGGCAAAGAGAGTTCACGATTTCCGAAAAAGAATGGGAGTAACTGGTGAATTTTTTGGAACAGTCGCTCTTTTTTGTAATGTACTGCGCGCCTCCGTTGTCAATCCATTCCTTTCCAAAATACGAGTTTCTCAACACCGTCGGAGTTGCTTCGTCATAAAGCTCTTCTCCGGGAGCACAAAGCATGTCCGTCACAGGATGCTGTTCATTGATCAGCAGAAAACCGTTCCGGGACAGGCATTGCGAAATTTTGTCAAAAAACGGGCCGAGATTTTTGAACCAGCACAGCGTTCCGATAGTTATCAACGCGACGTCGAAATACCCCGAATAGTCTTCGCCGATGTCCAGAATATTGGTCGCAATAAACCTGCAGTTTATTTTCAATTCCTTTGACTTTCTATTCGCAAATTCGACCTGATTTTCTGCGATGTCAAAGCCGATCCCCTCTCCGGCCCCGGAGGATTTCACCAGAGAAAGCAGCTCTCGTCCGTTGTTGGAACAGAAATGTGCAAGACGCCTGCCCTTCATGTCGTATTTCTTCAAAACGTCCGCCATGTCTTTCTGAAAGAACGGATATGCTTCGCGGTGCACTCTCTCGACGATATCCTCTCCCCATGCGCCGTCTCTGTTGTTGAAAGCGTCCTCCCATGCGACCTTGTTGGAAGCGATGTACTCCATGAGCGTTTTCCTCTTTTCTTTCAGTCTGTTTCCCCTCCCCCGAGGAGCGTCCCTGTGAAGAGCCGACAGAAAAGACCGGGTGTCGAAGGTGGGGGGAGGCGACTACGGGATGTTCCGTGGAAGGAACGAAAACGATGATCACAGCGAAGAAGGGCCTTTCCGACGACGCACATCATCCTACTGTATCCCCGTCGGAAAGGCAATCTAAGGAAGCCGTTCGGCGGAACGAACCGAAATCCTTCCGGGGAAATCGCGGACAATGCGGTTCCTTCTTGTCCTCCTTCGGGGTATCATGCTGGGAATCGGGCAACATGGAACGGAATGCATAGAGAAGGCGCAGAAACGAAAGGAGTCGAGAGCCCATGCACAGGAGAGAACTGTGCTTTTCCGCTGCGACGAGAAGACGTCTCATCCTTGCGGTCTTGCTGATGGCTGCACTGTTCGGCACTGTCACGACGGCTTCCGCCGCAACGGCAGAGCGCGACTACGACGTGATCGTGGTGGGAGCCGGTGCGGGCGGTACGGCGGCGGCGCTCCAGGCGGCACGGAGCGGCGCCCGGGTGGCGCTTCTGGAGGAGACGAACGTCGTCGGAGGCCAGATGACCGCGGCGGCGGTGTCCACCATGGACGACATGTACGCCAACTGGTCCGGCATCTACGAGGAATTCCTCGCCAAGGTGAAAGCCCACTACGACGCGCTGGGCAAATCCACCGGCACCTGCTACTGGGTTCCCTTCACCATCGCCTTCGAACCTTCGGTGGGGGAGGCGGCGCTTCTGTCGCTCTTCGAGGAGACCCGCAGCGGCGCGGCCCTTCGGGACCGAACGCCCCGCACGCTCGACCTGTTCCTGCGCTCTTCGGTGATCCAGGTTCTCAAGGACAGGCAGGACACCACCGTCACGGGAGTGCTGGCAAACCTGGACGGCACGCCGACGCTCCTCCGCTGCAAGGTTCTGGTGGACGCCACGGAATACGGGGACGTGCTGCCCCTGGCGGGGGCCGCCTACCGGGCGGGCAACGCGGAGACGCCTTTCCTCGATCTCGACGCCCGGATTCAGGACATCACCTGGGTGGCGGTAATGAAGGCCTATCCCAGGGGCATTCCGGAGCACTTGCGGATGTCCACGCCTCCTCCCGGCTACGAGGAGCGGGTGGAACTCTTCCGGAGCTACCTCACCAGGGACGGCAACCGTTTCTGGGGATACCCGGTGAAGCTGCCGGTGAACTTCCACAGCCACAACGCCTACCGGGGCCTGCCGGACTCCTCCGCCCCTGGAAACGCCGACGCCTCCACCGCCTACAGTTGGCTTCTCCTCTCGAAGACGGGGGTCAACTGGTGCAACGACTATCCGGGCAAGCCCGGCTACGAGGGGCGGAGCGGCCTTCCCGTACGCTATTTCGAGGACGGGGCCTTCCGCCGGGAGACGAACGCCCGGGCACTGCTCAAGACGCTCCAGTTCCTCTACTACGTGCAGAACGAACTGGGCCTGTCCTGGTCGGTGGCGGACGACGAGTTCGACAGTCCGGCGAATCTGGAGATCGTGCGGGGCATCGTTCCCGAGGAGTACGCGCCCCTCGTGCGCCGCTTCCCGCCCATGCCCTACGTGCGGGAGAGCCGGCGCCTCGTGGGCCTGGAGACCCTCACCTCGACGGAGCTGCGGCGGAACTCCGAGAGCTACCTGGCGGGCGGACCGGGCTTCGAGCAGCCTACGTCCCTCGCGGTAGGAAGATACATCCTGGATCTGCACGGCTCCAGCGAGACCGAGGCGCTGGAGGCGCGCTTCGGGGAGACCGCCGAGTCCACGGCGGAAAACAAGCCCCGGGGTCCCTTTCAGGTGCCCTTCGAGATCTTCATTCCCGAAAAAGTGGACGGACTCGTTGCGGCGGAGAAGAACCTCTCCATGACCCGCCTCACCTCCGGGGCGCTGCGCCTGCAGCCTATCTGCATGTTCACGGGACAGGCCGCGGGGGCCATCGCCGCGGCGGCGGTGCGCGGCGGCATCCCTCCCCGGAAAGTGAACCCCCTTCTCGTGCAGCGAAGCCTTCTCGAAGCGGGAAGCGTCCTCGCCCTGCTCCGCTATAGCGACGTGCCCAGAAACCACCCCTACTGGGCGGCGGTGCAGCTCGCCACCGTCCGGGAACTGCTGGAGCCCCGGGCGTATCCCACGGCACCGGCACCGCGCCTGGACGATCTGAACACCCTGCTCGCGACGGCGAAGAAAGGGCGCCTCCAGGGCATTTTCGGCGTGGATGAGCCTCTTGCCCCCGCCGAGGCGGTCCGCCTGCTTGCCCGCGTTGCGGCCCTCGGCGAGCGTGCTCCCCAGCCGTTCCGCCCCGTCGCGTCGGCGCGCTTCGTCACCCGGAGCGAATTCGTCCGCGCCCTGGCGGAACTTTTCGACCTCTCCGCCGACACCCCGGAGGTGCCGACGCCGCTCTACGGCGACGTTCCTGCGGGCAGCCGCCTCGACAAAGCGCTCCGAGGGCTGGACGCGCTGGGAGCGCTCACCGGCGTGGAGGGGGGCACCGCCTTCCGCCCCGAAGCGCCGCTCTCCCGGGGGCTCGCGGTGGACCTGGTCTACCGGGTACTCGGCGCGGAGGCGCTCTGGTTCGGAAACGGACACAACGAAGGACCGGAGCGATGACGTCCCGCCACACCGCGCTCGTCGCGGAGGAACTTCATCTGCGTCCCGAATCGGTGACGGCGGCGGCGGAACTCTTCGCCGAGGGATGTACCATCCCCTTCGTCGCCCGCTACCGGAAGGAGGCGACGGGTTCCCTCGACGAAGTGGCGCTCCTTTCCATCCGGGATCGCCTCGCTCAGTTGGAGGAGCTGGACAAGCGCCGGGAGGCGATCCTCAAGTCCCTGGAGGAACGGGAGCTGCTCACGGAGGAACTCCGGCGCAACCTGGAGGAGGCCCCCACCCTGGCTCGTCTGGAGGACATCTACCTCCCCTTCCGACCGAAACGACGCACCCGGGCGACCATCGCCAAGGAAAAGGGACTGGAACCGCTGGCGGCTCTCCTGTGGCAACAGTGCGGCACCGATCCCGCCGCGGCGGCGAAGGAGTACGTGGACCCCGAAAAGGGCGTGGAGAACGTCGACGACGCTCTGGACGGAGCCTGCGACATCATGGCAGAGTGGGTGAGCGAGGACGGTACCGCAAGGGCGTCCCTGCGGCAGCTCTTCGCCGCCAAGGCCGCACTCGCCTCCAGAGTGAAGAAGGGCAAGGAGGAAGAGGGAGCGAAGTTCCGGGACTACTTCGCCTGGAACGAGCCTGCGGCGAAGGCTCCCTCCCACCGCGTGCTCGCCCTCTTCCGGGGGGAGCGGGAGGGATTCCTCTCCCTGTCGCTGCTTCCTCCGGAGGAGGAGGCCCTGACCCTGCTGGAACGCCTCTTCGTCAAAACGACAGGCCCGGACGGAGCGGAGGTCCGGGCAGCCGTGGCCGACGGCTACACCCGGCTGTTGGCGCCCTCCATGGAGACGGAACTGCGGAACGCCCTGAAGCGCAACGCCGACGCCGAAGCCGTGACGGTTTTCGCCCGCAACGTCCGGGAAGTGCTCCTCGCCCCGCCGCTGGGGCGCAAGGTGGTGCTCGCCGTCGATCCCGGCCTGCGCACGGGGTGCAAGCTGGTGGTGCTCTCTCCGGAGGGGAAGCTCCTGGAGACGGCGGTCATGTATCCCCACACGGGCAAGGAGAGCGCGAAAGAGGCGCTCCGCCTCGTTCGGGACCTTGCGGCACGGCACGGCGTGGAGGCCGTGGCGGTGGGCAACGGCACGGCGGGGCGGGAGACCGAGGCCTTTCTCCGGGGCGCGGAGCTGCCGGGAAATCCTCTCGTGGTGATGGTGAACGAGAGCGGCGCCTCCATCTATTCCGCCTCCGACGTGGCGCGGGAGGAATTTCCCGACCAGGACGTGACGGTCCGCGGGGCGGTCTCCATCGGGCGGCGTCTCCAGGATCCTCTCGCGGAACTGGTGAAGATCGACCCCAAGTCCATCGGCGTCGGCCAGTACCAGCACGACGTGGACCAGAAGCTGCTCCGGCAGGCTCTGGACGACGTGGTGACCTCCTGCGTCAACAGCGTCGGTGTGGACCTGAACACCGCCAGCCGCGAGCTGCTTTCCTACGTGTCCGGCCTCGGCCCCCAGCTCGCGGCGAACATCGTCACCTTCCGGAACGAACACGGCCCCTTCCGAAGCCGGAAGGAGCTGCGCAAGGTGCCCCGGCTGGGTCCCAAGGCCTTTGAACAGGCCGCGGGATTCCTGCGCATCCGGGACGGCGAGAACCCCCTCGACGCGAGCGCCGTCCATCCCGATGCCTACGACATCGTGGAAGAGATGGCCCGCGACCTGGCCTGCAACGTAGCGGACCTCCTCGCGGAGGAGACGCTCCGCCGCCGCATCGACCCCGCCCGGTACGTACGGAAGGGAGTGGGGCTGCCCACCCTTGCGGACATCCTCGCGGAACTCGCCAAACCCGGACGGGACCCGCGGAAGAGCTTCGAGGCGGTGTGCTTCGCGCCGGGCGTCACCACTCTGGAGGATCTCGTGCCCGGCATGATCCTCCAGGGCGTGGTCTCCAACGTCACCGCCTTCGGCGCCTTCGTGGACGTGGGGGTGCATCAGGACGGACTCGTTCACGTGAGCCGCATGGCGGACCGCTTTGTGGCCGATCCGTCGGAACTCGTCTCGCCGGGGCAGCGCGTCCGCGTGGCCGTGGAGGGAGTGGACATCCCGCGGCGGCGCATCTCCCTCACCATGAAGGGCATACCGCAGCACGAGCCGGAGGACGCCTCCGGGGAAAGCGCATGACCGGCGCATCCGTCGAACCTGCACGGCGACGCACCGAACAGAGACGGTGAGAAACATGCCCCGGCTCCGTCGCCCCTTTCCCTTTCTCCGGATCGTCCTCGTCGCCATCGCGTCGGACCAGGTACTGAAACTCTGGGCCCGGGAACACCTTCTCCCCTGCGGGGGGAAACTCCCGGGGCTCTTGCTCTGCCTCTCCCAAAACCGGGGGATCGCCTTCGGGCTCTTTCGGGAGCGGGGGTTCCTTCTCGGCCTGTTCGGTCTCGCCGTTCTCGCGGCGGGGACGGCGCTCTTTCTGCGCTCCGCGGGACACGCCCCTTCCGATGAAGAGGCACGGAAGCGGAAAAGCACGACGATGCCGTCCTCCGAAGCCAGAACGTCTTCTTTTCTTCCGGGACTCGCCCTGCTCTGGGGCGGCGCCCTGGGCAACGTCGCGGACCGCCTCCTCTTCGGAGCCGTCACGGATTACCTCCGCATTCCCCTTCCTTTCCATCTCTTCGGAGGCTCCCTGTCGCTGAACCTCGCGGACGGATGGATCATCCTGGGAGCACTCCTCCTCTTCACGATGCATCTCCGGTTCCTTCGAAACTGAGAAACCTCTGAAGAACGCCGAACCGAACTCGCGAAAACGCGATGCGATCGAGAGCGAGGGGAACTCTTTTCATCAGAGCTTCCCTGAATCTCTTCCCCAAGGCAGCCACCGCTTCCGCACCCTGCGCCACAACCCCATCGACGGCACCGGAGCCGAGCTGCTACCTCCGCATGAACCTGTCCCTCGAACACGAAAAGGCACTCCTGGAAAAGTGCGACACATCGCCGCAGACGGCCTTCGAACACCATGGAAACTTTTTCGCACGGCGGAACGCACACGACTCTCGCGGCCACCGCACACCGGAACACCCCTTTTGCAGAAGGTGCACGCAGGATCGGCAAGAAACGGAAGAGAGTCCCGGCACCCCTTCCTGCGGAAAAGATGACAGAACTCTTTCAAACGGAGAAAACTCCGGGAAATACTTCTCCAGGCCGTTGCTTTTTCGGCGATTTCTGTCATGCTATGCCTACTTCGGCTTCCATATTCAAGGGAGGTGGTATGGGTTGACCAAAGTGGGTGCACCCCTGATCCACGTGGAAAACCTCTGCAAGAGTTTCGAGGATGGAGAAGTACTCAAAAATGTCTCCATCGACATTCGGGAGGGGGACCTCGATTCGGTCATCGGTCCTTCCGGGTGCGGCAAATCCACATTTTTACGGTGCCTCAACTGTATGGAATACCTCGACTCCGGAAACATCACCATCGCCGGCGTCACCGTGAGCCGTACCGGCACGGAAGAACATCTGGACCGCCCCTTCCTGGAAGCCTGCGCCCAGATGCGCAAGAACGTCGGAATGGTGTTTCAGAGCGTCAACCTCTTCCCCCACAAGACGGTTCTCGACAATGTCATGCTCGCCCCCCTGGTGGTCAAGAAGGAGGCCCCCGACCAGGCCAGGGAGAATGCGCTGCGCCTGCTCGCCAAGGTGGGGCTCAAGGATTTAGCCGCCCGCTATCCCGCGACGCTCTCGGGAGGCCAGGCGCAACGTGCCTCCATCGCCCGGGCTCTGGCGATGAATCCCAAGGTGATGCTCTACGACGAGCCCACCTCGGCCCTGGACCCGGAGCTGGTGAACGAGGTGCTCCAGGTCATGAAGGACCTCGACGCGGAGGGAATGACCCAGATCATCGTCACCCATCACATGCGCTTCGCCCGAAACGCCTCGGACTACATCGTCTTCATGGACGGCGGGGAGATCGTCGAAAAGGACGACGGCGACGTGCTCTTCACCACACCCAAGAACGAACGAACCCGTGAGTTTCTGCGGCACTTCACGGAGGAGGTGGCATGATGGCCCACGAGCGACACCGCTCCGCGTCGCCGGACGAGTGGAAGATGGCAGGACAGATCGTCCGCGTTCTCTTTCCGCTTTTTGTCCTCGTTCTGACGCTTTGCCTCGTTCCGGGCATCCCGGGATCCGCCGCGGCGGAAAAGCCCGCCCTGAAATGGGGAGGCGACACCGAAGGCGGCGCGCCGTTCATGTTCGCCGACCCCGCCGATCCGGACATGCTCATCGGCTTCGAAGTGGAGATCGTCGAGCAAATCGCGGACTATCTCGGCATGCGGGCCGAGTTCGTGCAGAACGGCTGGGATAACCTGATTCCGGGGCTGCAGCGCCACCTCTACGACATCTCCATCAACGGCCTGGAGATCACCCCGGAGCACAAGCAGGAAGTGAACTTCTCCATTCCCTACTACCGCACCTTTCTCCAGCTCTCGGTGCGGCGGGACGAAAAGGGCATCACCTCCCTGGAGGACTGCACGGACAAGGTGGTGGGCACTCTCAAGCAATCCTACGCCTATTTCACCCTCGTCGACGCGGGGGTGAAGGACATCCGCACCTACGAGGACGAGATCAACGCCTACACGGATCTGCAGAACGGGCGCCTTGACGCCACGCTCTTCGACGCACCCATCGCCATCTACTACGCGGGGTTCAACCCGGAGATCAAGTTCGTGGGCGGCCCCATCGGAGAGATGGAGTACGGCATCGCCCTCCGCAAGGAGGACACGGAGCTGCTCCGGAAGATCAACGAGGCAGTGGTGCACCTCCGGGATTCCGGGGAGCTGCGGCGCATCTACGACCGGTGGAATCTTTGGAGCCCCGTCATGGCGGATCTGTTCCAGGACTTCTCCCCCGCGAAGGAGGCCCCCTCGCGCTTTCAGGAATGGGCGGAACACCAGAAACCCGAGTTCACTCTGGCGCTGCGCCTGAAACGCTACGCGGGCTTTCTGCCCATTCTGGGGCGGGCCGCGGTGGTCACCATGGAGGTCTCCCTCGCCGCCATGGCTCTGGCCATCGTTCTCGGGCTTTTCCTGGCCATGACCCGCATCTTCGGTCCGTCACTCCTCTCGCACCTCGCCGTGCTCTACATCGAGTTCATCCGGGGGACTCCCGTGCTGATCCAGCTCTTCTTCATCTTCTACGGGCTTCCCCACATCGGCATCAAACTCAGTCCCTTCGTTGCGGGCGTTCTGGGCCTCGGCCTCAACTACGCCGCCTACGAGGCGGAGAACTACCGGGCGGGGCTCCTCTCGGTGCCGCGCCTTCAGATGGAGGGGGCCCTCGCCCTGGGCATGTCCCGATGGGAGGCACTGCGTCATGTGGTGCTTCCCCAGGCCATCCGCGTCTCCCTGCCGCCGGTGACGAATGACTTCATCTCCCTGCTGAAGGACTCGTCCCTCGTGTCGGTCATCACCATGGTGGATCTCACCAAGGCCTACGGACAGCTTGCCACTACCTATTACGACTACTTCGGCACGGGCATCCTGGTGGCGATCATCTACCTTCTCCTGGGCCTTCCCTTCGTGCGCCTCGCCCGCTGGACGGAGCGCCGCATGGCCGTGGCCGTCCACGGCGGTGCCACCCCGGGGGGGACGGGACGAAACGGCAAGTATTCCCTCGGGCGCAAACCCGCGTCCTACTAGAAACAGGGACGCCGTGATGCGCTTTCCACGGAACGGAGTTTTCAACCGCTTCGCGATGCTCCTCCTCGGAGGGTTCGCCGCGCTGCTGCTGACGCTTCCGGGACAGGTCTCGGCGCAGCACATTCCCGCGACCCTGCCCGGTGCGTTTTTTCCGGCCCAGGTCGGGACCGCGCCGGCGTCACGGGAGCCATTGCAGCTCCCCTTTCCTCCGGTGCTTCGGGAGGGACTCCCCCGCTTCGTTCCGGGACCGTGCCCCATGGAGATCCCCAGGGCGTTGCGGGGACGGGTGTCCTGCGGCGTCCTCGTCGTTCCCGAAAACAGGGCGAATCCTTCCGAATCGGCACTCGTGCGCATCGCCGTGGCGATCCTCCGCAGCTCCTCCCCCTCTCCGGCACCCAACCCGGTGCTCTTTCTCGAAGGGGGACCAGGGGATCCCACGCTGCCTTCTCTGGAGGATTGGGAGGAGTCCCCCTTTCTCGAAAAGCGCGATCTGATCCTCTTCGACCAGCGGGGAACGGGGTTTTCCACCCCCTCCCTGGAGTGTCCCGAACTCTACGACATGTGGGACCGCACCCGGGACCGCCATCTCACCGCGGGAGAGCACGAGGAGGAACTGCTTTCCGCGGTGGGGGCCTGCGCGGTCCGTCTCCGGGGGCTCGGCGTCACCCTCGAATGCTACGACACGGCGGCGAGTGCCGCCGACGTGGAGGATCTGCGGCGCGCTCTGGGCATCCCGCAATGGAACCTCTACGGCATCTCCTACGGAACCAGGCTGGCCCTGGAGGTGATGCGGCGCACTCCCGAAGGAGTGCGGAGCGCCATTCTCGATTCCTGTGTTCCCCCCCAGGCCGGGGAATACGAGGAGGCCCCGGAGAACATGCTCCGGGCCTTCCGGTACTTCTTCGACACCTGTAAAGCCGACTCCCGCTGCGCCGCCGCCTTTCCCGACCTGGAGCGGAACTTCTACGAGACGGTGACGCGGCTGAACCGAAAACCGCTTCGGCTCTCCCTCCAATACGAGGACGAGCCGAAGCCGCTCCCCATGCTCTTCACCGGATGGGACCTGGTGAACCTCCTCTTCGACTTCCTCTACGACGAGACGCTCCTCCCCTATTTCCCCCTCCTCCTGGCCCAGATCCGGGCCGGGGACACGGCAGCCCTTTGCCGCTACTACGAGGAGGGAAGCAGCTGGTCCAGCGACGGCCTGTACTATTCGGTAAAATGCCGGGACGAGGCTTCGGCGAACAACCCCGAGACAGTGCTGGAGAACCTGGAACGCCTCCCCTCGACCCTGCGGGGCTACGATCCCTTTCCCGGCGAGTTCGCCGCCTGCGCTCTCTGGAACAACGGAACGGCCTCCCCCGACGTGAACGCGCCGGTCTCCGGGGCTATTCCCACGCTGGTTCTCGCCGGGAGCTACGATCCCATCACGCCCCCCGAATGGGGACGCCGGGTCGCGTCGAGCCTGGAAAAGGCCTCTTTCTTCGAGTTCCCCCACCGGGGGCACGGCACAACCTTCTACGGTTGTCCTCTTGAACTCGCCCTGGCCTTCCTCGACCAGCCGGACCATACCCCCTCGGCCTCCTGCGAGGCGGACGAGCCTCTCGTTTTTCCAACAAAAAGAAATGAAAAGGACTCCCCCTACGGCATCGCCGATCCACCCCGGAAACGCCGTTGAGGCGACGGGACGCAACCCTGCGTTGAAAGGGAGTCTCCCTGCTGTTAGAATCAAAGACGGTCTCGTCGGGTTTTCACCGTGAACGTCGCCGGAGGCGTTTCCCCGAAGAGACCGTCCTTCCCTCGGAACAGGGGCACCGCACGGGCGCGCCCTCCCGCCGCAAAACCGCCGGGCGTTTCTCCGGCGCTTTTCCTCTTCTCGATCCCGTCGTTTCGGAGGACGTCGTCTCGCGGGTCCGGAAGCCGCATCATTCGCATCTGTCCACATTTCTTAAGGAAAGCAGGGATCGGTCACATGGAAGAACTTCTCGGTTTCGAGATCTGCAACGCCCGGTACAAACCCCTGGCGGAATTGCTGATCCGCAAGTACGACGAACTGCGCCACATCGACCCGGATTCGCTCCTCTTCGTCCTGAACCGAAAAAATCCCGGCAAGAGCCGCCGGAGCAAGGTCCTTCTGGCGCAGACCTACAAAGTTCCCGCAAAATGGCAGGAGATCATCTACCAACTCGGCGGCCTGTCCTATTTCTTCCTCGTCGAGTTCTACGAGAAGAGCATTTCCGTCCTGGACGGCAATCAGATGACCGCTCTGGTCTATCGGGAACTGCGGCGCATCACGCTGAACGGCAATGTGGCCGCCCCGGACGTGCACGAATGGTACCAGGTGCTCCAGGGGCTGGGGCGTCATTGGTTCTATCCCGACGCCACATGCCCGGATCTCCTGGCGGACAACGTGGACTGGAAGAAGCTCATGGGCCCCAACTATGAGCCTCCGCTTCCGATGGAGGGATAAAAAACGGCGGGTATTTCCGAACACAGACTCCACCCTGGAAAGGGCGGTCCGAAGAGCTAGAGGGGAAAAGCGGGAAAGGCGAAACCCTCCCGGAATAGATGCCGGCAGGATGCCACGACACGGGCGTCGTAGCGTTTGCCCGCGCCCTCGTAGATTTCCTCAAGGGCTTTTTCGAGACCGCGGGAAGGAAGGTAGGGACGGTTCGACGCCATGGCCTCCACCACGTCCGCCACGGCGAGAATGCGTGCTTCCGTCCGGAGGGTCTCTCCGGAAAGTCCGTTGGGGTAGCCCGAGCCGTCGAGGCGCTCGTGGTGCTGCAGGACGATCTCCGCCACGGGCCAGGGAAAGTCGATGTTCCGGAGAATGTCGTATCCGGCTCCGGCGTGGGTCCGGATGAGCGCGAACTCCACGGAACTCAGGACTCCGGGCTTGCTCAGCACCTCCGCGGGAACGGTGATCTTGCCCACGTCGTGCACCAGCGAGGCAAGGTACACGCCGCGCACTTCCGCCTCGGACAGGCCCAACTCCCGGGCGACGGCCTGAGCGAGAACGGCCACGCGCCGCTGGTGCCCCGCCGTGTAGGGATCGCGCAGCTCCACCACGGAGGCGAGAATCTGGATGGTCTGCTCCCAGGCCTTCTCAAGCCGACCGAGGCTCTCGCGCAACTCCGCCTCCGCCCGTTTGCGCTCCGAAATGTCCCGGTAGATCACATAGTACTCCAGATCGCCCTCGGGCTCTTCCGGAAGAATGAGCGTCCCCAGGAGATCCACGTACAGGGGGCTTCCGTCCGTGCGATACCGGAGCACCTCTACGGCCACCTTTTCCCCCCGGAGAATGCGGGCGGTGAGGTCCGAGGCCTCGGCATACTTGTCCCCCATGGAGACGAGAACGTCCAGTTCCTTCCCCACCACCTCTCCGAGGGAGGCGAACCCGAAAAGATCGCAGAAAGAGCGGTTCACCCGCAGTATCCGCCCACCGGCATCAAGGAGCACCACTCCTTCAAGGGAGCTCGCGAAAAGCTGCTCCATCCGGCGCTGCTCCGCCCGGAGCTCTCTCTGCCCCCGGAGACGTTCCTCTTCCTCGTCCTGCATGGCACGACCTCCCCTCTACAAAACTTGGTTCTTCGGACATGCCGTGTGCCGCCACTGAAAAGAAGGGTTTCGGATCGAAAGAGAAACTTTTAAAAAATTCAGAAGAGGAACCGATAGATGAAAAAAAGGACCATGACGAGGACACCCGCAAGGATACCGAAGAACACTGCGGGAGGAAGCGGTTTTTTCGCCCCGCCCTCCCCCGGAACCCCTTCATCGAGGTGCCCCTGTCGCAGCATGAGCGAGTTCTGGGCGGAAAGAAGCCCCCGGAATCCCTTGGTAATTTCAAGTTCCATGAGCGTTGACTCCTCGGTACGCGCCTCCACCCGAAGAACACGCCCCTCCACCTTGCCGTCGAAAAGTCCCTTCCTGGCCTTGGAGATGAGGGAATAGAGCACCGATTCCTCGGGAAGTTTCACCACCACCATCTCGCCTTCCTTGAACCGGTTCGCCGCCTTTCCCTTCAAAGGGTCGATGATGGCAGTACAGTTCACATAGACGACGGATTCCTTCTCCTCCGTCGCGCCCTCACCCGTTTCCGCTCCTTCCGGTGAGGACGCTTCGCCTTCCTCCGGCGATTGAGCCGCTCCCCGGGAGGGGAGAAAGGGACGGATCTCGTCGTCCGCGGCGTTCTCCACCCGGACGAAGGCGTGCACCTCCGCCTTGAGCGCCGAGGTCCCGTAGTCGTTCAGCTTGGCCTCCATGTCCCGTGCGGCCTTGCCGTTCGTCTCCAGCAGCTCCGAGGGGCGTACCGCCGCCAGAGCCTGGCTGATGACGTTCTGGAGAACCTCCCTGGAGGGGCAGACATCCGAGCCGAGCACGAAGGGGATGTATTTCGTCCACTCTCCGCGGATTCCGGGGAAAGGGACCCCCTCTTCCACCAGACGGCATTGCACGCTGTAGATGCTTCCGTTGTCGATGATCGCGTAGAAGGCGACGAGACTTGCGCTCTCCTCGGAGGTGGTGATGTCGCAGTAGCCCTTCACCACCCGATATCGCCCACTTTTGAGGGCATTCGCCACAAGGCATCATCCTTTCCTTTTCAAAGCGTCAAAGCCTTCCCGCAAGGGCTTTGCAGCTTGCCGTCACAAGACGGGACCGGGGAGAACCCGGCATTTCCTCTTCGGTCAGAACCTCTTCTTGCCGCGATATTCTCCCGAGAGAAGCCGGGAAAGTTCCTCCGCGGCGTCTCCCCGATCCTCCTGCGCGTCCTTCCGGTTTTTGTCGTACTCCTTCTGCAGTTTTCTCGCGAGGTTTTCATCCACTTCGATGAGACGGAAGGTGGAGAAGGACTCCTTGCGTTTCACCTCGAAGTATTTGTGATCCCGGATGAGAATTCCCTCGGAAAAGATGTCCAGCAAGCGGTTGATCAACAAATCGATCGTGTCCGTGCACATTCTCGACTCGAATCGTTTCCACATGGCGAGGGAGATCTCCTGAGTCGTGAAGGGTTTGAAGACCGCCACGATGTTTTCGTTGGGAAAAGCCCCGTAATAGTCGAAGATCACCGCATCCTCCACACGCTCCACCATGAAGGCGGCAAAGAGATCCCGCAGCTTCGTCTGGATCATGAGCTTGCCCTGGACGACTTCTTCCTTCTTCCACTGGTAGATGATCACGTTGCCTTTTTCGATGTCACCTCGGTCGAGAACATCCTTGAGCAGCATCATTTTTCGATCCCTCCCCGGAACGAGACGTTTTTCGCGCTCCGTCGTCCCTTCATCCGATGCGCGCACATCCCTTCGAAAAGCATTATACCGTTTTCGCAAACGCCACGGGATACGGTCTTTCCGAAACGACTCTCCACAAAACGGGGCGGCTTTTACGCCGCCCCGCTCATACGGACTCCGCACAGTCCGAGTACCCTTATGCCGATCCCCCGTTCAGGCTCCGGGAGAAATCAGTCCTCCTTCGATTCCGCCAGCAGAGCGAGCTTGACGGGTTTTGCCGGGGGACGGATGGTTCCGGGAGGGATCTCCGCGTAGGGGGTTCCGGTGATCCTGGCGATCTCCCGAAGGATGATCTCACGGCAGCCCCGGCCCTGGCACGGGCCCAT
>NZ_JARKPW010000149.1:0-15810 GCF_029975095.1 Aminiphilus sp. | reverse complement strand
TAGGGGGTGTAGTAGGGGAGCAATTCGCCTTTCGCGGCCAGTTTGAGGTATTTTCGGAGCACTTCCGGCTCCAGAAATCCCGGGTCCTTGACACCCTGCTTCAGTATTGCCATGACTGCCGCCAATGTGTCGCCGCCGCTGCCCCGTTTCGAGACGGCGTCACCTGTTTCCCAGTTGCTGATGGTGATGTTTGACACGCCGAGGAGCCGCGCCAGATCGGCCTGGCCGATGCCGAGGGCGGAACGGAGCTGTGCGATGGTGGAGTGGGGATTCTTGCTTGGTCTTGCCATGAAGGACACCTCCTGGTTGAAATTCGAAACCTCCATCTCTCGGAGTTTCTTTATCTGTAATTATAGATATCTAGGGATTTTTTGTAAAGAGTAACTCAATTTCTTTGAGTGTTTTCGTCGAAGAGTTGATCGACTCGAATGAGAAGATGAGTGTTCAAGGAAGAGTGTGATAGGAGACGACGTGATGCTCTCTGGTTTTCTGTTCGAAAGATGCAATAGAAATATTTTCTCTCTGCGAAATGTGTGGCACAAAGAAAGTGGAAAGAAATTGTCGTTCTTTGGTGAGAGTGTTTCCTGACACGAAGCAGTGTGGGTGAAGAAGGTTTTTCTCCTGAGAATGTGGAAAGAGTTGTCTTTGAAGAGAGGTGGGGTACAATGTATGCAAGCGAGGGTTTGCGCGGAGGGTTTTGCGGTGGATGCCACGGCGCTCTCCGTGTGACCGGAGATGTCGGTGAAAATCGTGACCGAAAAGCGCGATTGATAAATAAAATAAAGTATTCAATGCATCAATTCTCGTCTTGATGGAATTGCAAAAAATCCGATTTTGGAAGGGGTTGCATGTTTCCACTTGACAGAGAAGAGGAGTGGAAATATGCTTGTGATACATTGCATCCCATTTCACTGCCCCCTTTCCGTCAACGTGGCGTCTGCGGGCGCCTGTCAAAAGACTTTCGTCGGAGTTGCCGTGCTTTGGTCGCAAATATCGCGAAGTTTCAGCGAATCTATGCATGGGTGGAGGGAGAATGGGATGGAGAAGCCGGCTCGTTTCGTGCTCAAGTCGCTTCGGGAGATGGTCTACGAATATCTGAAGAAACAGCTCAACGAAGGACAGCTCGAGCAGGGATCCTTTCTCAACCTGAACGAGATCAGCGAGGAGCTGGGCATCAGCAAGACGCCGCTTCGGGATGCACTTTTCCAGCTCGAATCGGAAGGTTTCATCACGATCTTTCCCAGAAGGGGCGCCATGGTGAACGTGCTCACCCTGGAAAAGATCCGGAACATCTACCAGATCGTAGGCGCGCTGGAGAGCGCGGTCCTCTCCTCCGTGGCGCTCCGACTTCGGAGCGAGGATCTGGACCGGATGGAAACCTACAACGAGGAGATGCGCGCCGCTCTCGAGGTGGATGATTTCGACCTTTTCTACGCGAAGAATCTGTCGTTTCACAACGTGTTCCTCGATTATTCGGACAACGACGACCTGTTGCATTCGGTGCACATTCTCAAGGAACGGCTTTACGACTTTCCCCGGAGCAAGGGGTTCGTGAAGGACTGGGAGGTCATCTCCACGGGGGAACACGCGGAGATGCTGCGTCTGCTCCGCAAGGAGGACTACAACGGCGCCGCCGAGTACGTGCGGGATGTGCATTGGAGCTTTGCCGTGCAGGAGCGGTTCATTCGCAAGTACTATTTTGCACGGAGTGCCGAGCTGGATCGCAAGAGAGGAGTCTGAGTCATGGAGCGGGATGTCCGGGGCATCGTGTTCGACCTGCGCAAATATTCCGTCCACGATGGGCCGGGCATTCGAACCACCGTGTTTTTGAAGGGGTGTCCCCTTTCCTGCCTGTGGTGCCATAATCCGGAGAGTCAGTCCTTCTGGCCGGAGCTGCTGCATCGACCGAGTGCCTGCATCGGCTGCGGTGCCTGCATCGCCGCCTGCCCGGAGAAGGCTCTCGCTCCCTCGCCCGACGGCGGCGTGGTTCTGGACAGAAAACGCTGCATTCTCTGCGGTGCCTGCTGTCGCGCCTGTGTGGCGGATGCGCTGGAGATGGCCGGGAAATCCCTCTCCGTGGCGGAGGTGATGGCCACGGTGCGGGAGGACGTGCTCTTCTACGATCAGTCCGGCGGAGGGGTCACCTTCTCCGGCGGTGAGCCCCTGAGCCAGCCTGTGTTTCTTGCGGCCCTGCTCCGGGCGTGCCGCGGCGAGGAGATTTCCACCGCCGTGGACACCTCGGGCTATGCCCCCTCCGAAACGCTTCTCGCCGTGGCGGAGCTGGCGGACCTTTTTCTCTACGATCTCAAACACATGGATTCAAGGCGCCACGAGGAGGTTGCGGGGGTTCCCAACGAACTGATCCTCGAAAACGCACGTCTGCTGAGCGAGCGGAATGTACCCCTTTGGATACGTATTCCGCTCATCCCGGGCATCAACGACGACGAAAAGAACCTGTGCGATACCGGAGCCTTTGTGGCGACGCTGCAGAGCGTCCGGAAGGTTTCGTTGCTTCCCTACCATCCGAGTGGACGGGACAAATACCGGAAGATCGGCAGGGCCTACGCGCTTTCCAGCCTTACAACGCCGTCTTCGGAGGAGATGGAGCGGGCGGTGGAACTGTTGTCCCGAAGCGGCCTGAGTGTGATGATCGGAGGATGAGGACCATGAACGAACGAGTAAAGCGGCTGCGGCACCTGAGCTTCGAGACCGCTCCGAGCTTTTCCGCCGAAAGGGCGGTGCTCGTGACGGAGTTCTACCGGGAGAACGCGGGGCGGTATTCCGTTCCCGTGCTTCGGGCGCTGAATTTCAAGAACCTCTGCGCGAAGAAGACCATCTACATCGGAGAGGACGAACTCGTCGTGGGCGAGCGCGGCCCGGCTCCAAAGGCGGTCTCCACCTTTCCCGAGCTGACCTGCCATTCCGTGGAGGATCTGGAGGTTCTCAACACCAGGTCGATGCAGCGTTACCTCGTCGATCCCAAGGATGTGGAACTCTACCGGAACGTGGTGATTCCCTACTGGCAGGGGCGGAGCATGCGCGACCGCGCCTTCGCGGAGATTCCCAAGGGGTGGAAGGATCTCTACGAGGCGGGGCTCTTTACGGAGTTCATGGAGCAGCGGGCTCCCGGCCACACCTCGCTCGACGGAACCATTTACCGCAAGGGCATGCTGGACTTCAAAAAAGAGATCGCCGAGGCAAGGGCCGCGCTGGATTTCCTGAACGATCCCGAGGCGACGGAAAAGGACGAGGAACTCAAGGCCATGGACATCTCCTGCGACGCGGCGATTCTCTTCGCCGAGCGTCATGCCGCCCTTGCGGAGGAGATGGCCGCCTCGGAGAAGGATCCTCTTCGCAAGGAGGAGCTGCTCCAGATCGCCCGGGTCTGCCGCCATGTACCCGCCCACGCGCCGCGAACCTTCTGGGAGGCGCTGCAGATGTACTGGTTCGTCCATCTCGGGACCATCACGGAGCTGAACGGCTGGGATGCCATGAGTCCGGGACACCTGGACCAGCACCTCGCTCCTTTCTACGAGGCGGAGGTCGCCGCGGGAACGCTCGACCGAGACCGTGCCAAGGAGCTGCTCTCCTGTTTCTGGATCAAGGTGAACAACACCCCCGCGCCTCCCAAGGTGGGCGTCACCGCCGCCGAGAGCGGTACCTACAACGACTTCACGAACATCACCCTGGGCGGGTTGCGCTCCGATGGTTCCGACGGGTCCAGCGAAGTCTCCTACATCGTCCTGGAGGTCATGGACGAGCTCCGCCTTCTCCAGCCCCAGGGGAACGTGCAGGTGAGCACCAAGACTCCGGACCGCCTCCTCAAGGCAGCGGGGCGAGTCATCCGGAACGGCCTGGGCTATCCCTCGCTCTTCAACGCCGACGCGGTGGTCATGGAACAGATCCGCACGGGCAAGACGCCGGAGGACGCCCGTGAGGGCGGCACCAGCGGCTGCGTCGAGACCGGCGCCTTCGGCAAGGAGGCCTATCTCCTCACGGGATATCTCAACGTGCCCAAGGTGCTTGAACTCGTGCTCAACAACGGTACGGACCCCCTGTCGGGAAAGAAGATCGGCATGGAAACGGGGGATCCCCGCACCTTCGCCACCTTCGACGACCTCTATGCGGCCTTCGAGAAACAGCTCGCCTTCGTGGTGGACACGAAAATCCAGGTGAACAACTACCTGGAGCGCATGTACGCCCGGTATGCCCCCGCGCCCTTCCTCTCGGTGGTCATCGCCGATTGCATCAAAAAGGGGAAGGATTATTACGACGGCGGCCCCCGGTATAACACGACCTACATCCAGTGCTGCGGCATCGGCACCGTGACGGACAGCATGTCCGTCCTGAAGAAGCATGTCTTCGAGGAGAAGACGGTTCCGATGGAGACCTTGCTCGGTGCTCTGGCGAAGAACTGGGAGGGGGAGGAACAGCTCCGGCTCTTCGTTTTCAACCGCACCCCCTTCTACGGCAACGACGATGACTACGCGGACGATATCATGCGCCGGGTCTACGACTCGCTTTTCCGCACCATCGACGGCAAGCCGAGTACCAAGGGAGACACCTACCATCTGAACATGCTCTCCACAACCTGCCATATCTACTTCGGCAAGAAGCTCGGCGCCACGCCCAACGGGCGCTTTGCCCATCTGCCCGAGTCGGACGGCACATCGCCCTCGCACGGAGCGGACCGCAAGGGTCCCACGGCGGTGATCAAGTCTCTGGGCAAGATGGACCAGATCAAGTCCGGCGGAACGCTCTTGAACCAGCGCTTTCTTCCCTCGGTCCTCGCCGGCGAAGAGGGCATCGAAAAACTGACGCAGCTCGTGCGGAGCTATTTCCGCCTCGGCGGGCACCACATCCAGTTCAACGTGGTGGACACGGAGACGCTCCGGGCCGCCCAGAAGACCCCCATGGAATACCGGGACCTGCTGGTGCGCGTCGCTGGATACAGCGACTATTTTGTGGACCTGGACATTCATCATCAGGAGGAGATCATCGCCCGGACCGCCCAGGAGGGTTTTTAGGGCGAAGAGGGTGCCTCTCGATGCGTCCGCACATTCCTCCGCGTGCGGCTTTTTTCGGAAGTGTCGGACCTGAACACGCCGAAGGTCTCCACGGCTCTTTGCTGACGGAACCCAGCCCGGGCGAGAAAAACCCCCGCCGAGGGAAAGCGCGTCCCGAGGTACTTGAACCAGCCACGACAGGAACGATCCTTTATGCCTCCTCCCTTGCCCGGCTCGTGGCGAGGGGGGAGGCTTTTTGCTTTGTGCCGCGTTCGTGAAGAGACGCTTTGCGTGTGCGGGTGCTTGCGGAGGCGGAGCGGTGTTTCCGTCATGTGGCGGAGGTGCCTCGTTCCGGCAATGCTAGAATGACGCCGGTGAGCAAAGCTCGTGCGGACAGGCGAGGGGCGGGAGAAGAAGAGCCGGATCGGCGGATGGTGCCGACAAGGCGGTGCGTTGCCACAGAAAGGCCGCTTCCCGGGAGAAGTCTAGGAGAAAGAGCGTTTGTTTTTCGGAGGCGAAGGAGGGGGTTGCCCGTGGCACGAATGTTGTTGCGTTTGCTCACTCTGTGGATTTTCCTGCTGATGGGGGCGTCCGTACCCGGAGGAGGTGCCGGTGCGGCCTTCGGGGAAACGGGAGAAGAGCCCTTTTCGGTGTATCTGAAAAACGAAACCCTCGGACTCGGCAGCACGCGGATCGCCGATCCGGACGAACCGGGAGACTGGTACTGGACCTGTGCGGCCCATCCCGGCGATGAAATGCTCCTTCTGGAGAATCCCGCGTCCCGGGGGGCGAGTGCCTTTCGCCTGGACGAAAAGCGCATCGGCACCGTGAAAGTGGTGCTCCACGGAGAGCGTTCCCGGGTTGCCGTGGTGCCCCGGGCGGTGAGCGCCGATGCGGTCCGCTTCGTGTGGCCCTCCGGATTCGCTCCGGGAGAACGGGTCCTGGTGAGCCTGGAGGGAAGCCTCAGCCTGGAGGCGCGCTACACCATGGTCAAGAACTGGATCACCCGGAAGGTCGCGGGCGATCCCTCGCCCGCGTCGGCGGACGCGGTGAAGAACATCGGCGCCTTTCCCAGGCACTTCATTCCCGCGGGGGTGTTCAACGCGGGAAAAGAAACTCCTTTGCTTCTGCGGGTGAATGCCGACCCCGTGACGAGTTTCCTCCACATCCGGGGGCAGAACCTGAAAGGACAGTGTACGGTGCGCTTTCCCGACGGCACGCGGCAGACCGTGGACAATCCGTCCCCCTTCACGCTCCGCGTTCCCTACGTCTACGGAATGGATTCCGGCCCTCTCTCCGTGGAATTCGCTTCGGGGGAAGCAGCCAATTCCCTTTTCGCTCGCTTTCCCAGGAAAGTGGCGGGACTTCTCGCCTTTCCGGAGGGAGAGACGGTGGAGACGGCGCGGATCGCCCTTGTCGTCGGAAACGATGCGGCGGAGGATGCCTTCGAGGAACGGGGGTTTTTGCTGCGCGAGGATGGTTCTTTCGTGATCGGCATGGACAACCGGAAGGAGGCGGAGTCCTTGTCGGCGGTGATGCGCTGCGGGGACGGATCCTTCGTGGAGCTTGCCCGGACCGATGTTCCCCCCGAGGAGACCCATGTGCTCCTTGTGGTCTCGCCCGAGACGTTCGCCTCGGTGCAGCGGACCTGCGCCCCCTGAGTGAGGAAGTGCGGAGGAATGACGGCGCGAGAGGTACGGAGGAACGGGAGAACGCGTCGAAAGAAGAGCGCCTTGAGGAAGAATTCGTTGACGACGAAAGCGGGGTCCCCTAGGGGACCCCGCTTTTGGGATGGGGGAGCCTCAACCCGTCACGTCGAGGTTTCTGCCGATGCCCACACTGGCAAAGAGCTGCGAAATCATGTCTTGCTGCAGTGCCGTCGTCGTGTCCAGAATCTTGTTCGTCACGGCCATCTGAATCTGCACGGCCGTTCCCGCGGCATTCGCGGAGTGGATCGCGTTGATCGCATCCATGGGCATCACCTCCTTTGCTCCCCTTAGGATACCACATCTGCAGTTTCGGCAATGTTCCCCGAAAACTGGAAAAATACCCGAAAACTGGAAAAATACCCTTAAAAACATCTTTCTGGAAAGACGCCCTTGTCGAAAAACGAATTTTGGGTCATGTCGAATGCGCTTGACAAGAAACAGGTATTCAGGTATTGTTTTTCCGAAATAGAAAGGAGGCAGCCATGAGTACGGTGGTCCAGATTTCCGAGGCGGTGTCTCTGGCGTTTCACGGCATGGGATTGCTCGCGGGGCCGGAAAGGCGCATGAGCGTGAAGGACATGGCCGCCGCGACGGGCGCTTCCGAGGCCCATCTGGCGAAGGTCTTCCAGCGCCTTGTCAAGGAGGGGCTCGTGGTTTCCACCCGAGGTTCCCGGGGAGGCTTCGCCCTCGCCAGATCTCCCGAGGAGATCACGCTGTTTCAGATCTACCTGGCCATGGAAGGAGTTCCCCGGGAGAACACCTGCCTGCTCCGTCGGACCGAGTGTCCTTTCGGAAGCTGCATCTTCGGCGGGCTTCTCGCGGACCTGACCCGGCAATTCGTGGCGTATCTGCAGGAAAAGACCCTTGCGGACCTGAGAGGGAGGACATGAACGATGGGAAAGAACGTGCGGCGGATCATCGAGATCGACGAGAGCAAATGTGACGGGTGCGGCCTGTGCGCCGACGCCTGCCACGAGGGAGCGATCCGCATCGTGGACGGCAAGGCGAGGCTCGTGAGCGATTCCTACTGCGACGGGCTCGGGGACTGTATCGGCGAATGTCCCCGCGGCGCCATCACCTTTGTGGAGCGCGAGGCCGCTCCCTATGACGAAGAGGCGGTGAAGCGTCACCTGGCGGCCCGGACTTCGGACGGAAAAGGGACGGAGCCCCTCTCTGGATCGGTCGCCTCGGGAGAGACGTTGCCTTGCGGTTGCCCTGGAACGGCGGTGCGGGATCTGCGGAGCGTCCCGGACGAGCGCCTCAGAGGATGTCCCGGAACGGCCGCACGGTCTCTGGAGCAAAAGGGAGAACTGCTCCGGGAGGAACAGCGGGCCGCTGACGGAGCGCCTCGGACGGCGGTGTCCGAACTCGCCAACTGGCCCGTGCAGCTCAAGCTCGTTCCCGTGAACGCCCCCTACCTGCAGGGCGCGCATCTGGTCATGGCCGCGGACTGCACTGCCTTCGCCCATCCCGATTTCCACGCAACCTTTCTGCGGGGGCCGAACCGGGTCTGCCTCGTGGGATGCCCCAAACTGGACGATGCTGTCTTTTACGAAGAAAAGATAGCTGCTATCATAGAAGCTAATGCGACACCGTCGATTTCGGTCATCTATATGGAAGTTCCCTGTTGCGGCGGGTTGAAGCGGTTGGTGGAGAATGCGGTGGAGCAGGTGGGGCGTGATCTGGACCTGCGTTTGGTGCGCATCGGCATTCGCGGGGAGATTCTGGAGGACGGAACGACGCGGTACCGTTTCCGCAGGCAGGGGTAGGTATATCTTTCGAGAGCGAAGGGGGAAGAATTTCATGTTCTGTTACCAGTGCGAACAGACGGCAAAGGGAACAGGATGTACGGCCTGGGGCGTGTGCGGCAAGAGTCCGGAGGTGGCGGATCTGCAGGATGTGCTGCTCTACGTGACCAAGGGGGTTTCCATGTACGCCGCCCGGGCGCGGCGGCTCGGAGGCAAGGATGCCGGGATCGACCGGTTCGTCGTGGAGGCGCTTTTTACCACTATTACCAACGTCAACTTCGACGAAGAGCGCATGGAGACCATGATCCGCAGGGCCGAAGCGGTGCGTTCCGAGGCGAAGAAGCTCTACGAGGATGCTTGCGCTAAAGCGGGGAAGACGCCTGAGGCCCTCGGCGGCCCCGCCGCTTTTGCGCTTGCGCCGGACCGGAGCGGCCTGATCCGCCAGGGCGGCGAGGTGAACCCCGAGGCGTTCGCCGAGAAACGGGGCGAGGTGGTGCAGGGGCTGCACGATCTGGTGCTTCTGGGGCTCAAGGGAAGCGCTGCCTATGCGGACCACGCCGCCGTGCTCGGCCATGTGGACGACGACGTGATGGGCTTCTTCCACGATTTCCTCGATTTCCTCAGTGCCGAGACGTTTTCGGTGGAGGAACTCACCAGAAAGGCTCTCGACGCGGGCAAGTGGAACATCCGGGTCATGGAACTCCTCGACCGCGCCAACACGGACACCTACGGCCATCCCGAGCCGACAAGCGTGCGGGTGACTCCCGTGAAGGGGAAGGCCATCCTCGTCTCGGGGCACGACCTCCGCGATCTGGAACTGCTCCTTGAGCAGACCGAAGGAAAAGACATCAACGTGTATACCCACGGGGAGATGCTTCCCTGCCTGGCCTATCCGGGGCTCAAGAAATATGCCCACCTCGCGGGAAACTACGGCAGCGCCTGGCAGAACCAGCGCGAGGAGTTCGATGCGTTTCCCGGACCCATCCTCATGACCACCAACTGCATCCAGAAACCCAAGGACAGCTATCTGGGAAGAATCTTCACCACGGGGCTCGTGGCCTGGCCGGGAGCCGCCCATATCGGCCCGGAGAAGGACTTCTCCCCGGTCATCGAGGCTGCCCTTGCCGCACCTGGGTTCGCCGAGGACGAGCCGGAGCACCGCATTCTGGTCGGGTTCGGGCGGAACGCCGTGATGGGTGCCGCCGAAAAGGTCATCGACCTGGTGAAGGCGGGAAAGATCCGCCACTTCTTCCTCGTGGGTGGATGCGATGGAGCGAAGCCGGGGCGCAGCTACTACACGGATCTGGCCAAGCAGATACCGTCGGACTGCGTCATCCTTACCCTCGCCTGCGGCAAATACCGCTTCAACAAGCTCGATTTCGGCGACATCGAGGGCATTCCCCGTCTTCTCGACGTGGGGCAGTGCAACGACGCCTATTCGTCGGTGCGCATCGCTCTGGCCTTGGCCGAGGCGTTCCAGACCGATGTGAACGGTCTGCCCCTGTCGCTGGTGCTCTCCTGGTACGAGCAGAAGGCCGTGTGCATTCTCCTCTCCCTGCTGCACTTGGGTGTGAAGAACATGCGCATCGGTCCCTCCCTGCCCGCTTTCGTCAAGCCCCCCGTGCTGGCGGTGCTCCAGGAGAAGTTCAACCTCATGCCCATCACCACCCCCGAGGAGGACCTGAAGGCCATCCTCGGCTGAGTCCGTGGAGGAGCCGGATTGAGAGAGGAGGACGTGGAGGCGGGATGATGCCGCCCTGCGTTTTTCCGAAGAGTTTTTGTACCGAGGAAGGGGCGTGTCTGTGAAGGCAAGGTCCTCCTCCGGGTCCAAACGCAAAAGCCGCCTTGAGGCGGCTTTTTCGTTTTCGCGCCGGGGAGGCTATACTAGATCGGCGAAGGGAGGCGGAAGGATGATACGGCACGGAGGCGGGCTGCCTGACATTTCTGGATGCGCGGTGGGGATGGACCTGGGAGGACATAAGATCTTTGCCGCCCGTGTTGCGGACGGAGTGGTGGAGGAGTCCCTGGAGGAGGCGACGGCGCCGGGCAGGGCGCTGGAGGATGTGACGGACCAGATCCGGAATCTTGCGGATCGCCTTGCCCCGAGGAATATCCCCGTGGGGGTGGGGGTCCCGAGCATGCTGGATCTTGAGCGGGAGCACGCCCTCAAGCCGCCGAACTTTCCCGGATGGGCGGGGGTGCCTCTGCGGCGTCTTCTCGCGGAGAAACTCGGGCGCTTTGTCGTTCTGGAGAACGATGCCAACTGCTACGCTTTGGGCGAGGGGTGGGGCGGCGCGGCCCGGGGGCTTTCGGACTATGTGGTGTTCACGCTGGGAACGGGCATCGGCGGCGGCATCGTCCTGGGGGGACGCCTGCTTTTGGGAAGCAGCGGTATGGGGGGTGAGATCGGGCACATGGTGGTCGGCGCCTTCGAGCAGTGCGGGTGCGGCGGTGTGGGGCACCTGGAGGCGGTGGGCGGCGCGGACCCCGGAGAGCGCCACGCCCGGGAACTCGGCCTCGTCCCGGATCTTCGGATGCTCTGGGGCGAGCGGAACGGACGGGCCGCTCCCGTCTGGGATCGCCTGCTCGACTCCTATGCGCGGTCCGTCGCCTCGGTGGCGCACATCTTCGATCCCCAGGCGATCATCCTCGGCGGAGGGCTGAGCCGAGGCGAGGGATTCCTCGATGCATTGCGGCCCAGGGTGGAGCCCTATCTCGCACTGCCCTTCAAGGGGAAGGTGGAGCTGCGGGTGAGTGAGCTGGGGAGCCTCGCCGCGGCGGTGGGTGCGGCGGCCCAGGCTCTGTGGGTACGGGCGGAGAGGGACGGCCCGGGGGCGTGAACGTGCCCCCGGAGAGTGTGTGTCGTCAGAACGCGTGGATCAGGTCTCCCGTAACGGCGCCGGTGGCACGGCGCAGGTCCTCGGGCTCCAGGACGATCTGGCAGCCCCGGACTCCGGCGCTCACGGAAATGCGTCCGCCGAGAGGAAAGACGGGAACGGTGCTCCAGCTTCCGGGGTCCGCATGGAACGCGCTTTCATCGAGAAAGTAGGGGTAGGTTTTCTTCATGCCCAGGGGGGAGACGCCCCCGCGGATGTATCCCGTGAGGGGCTGCACTTCCTTGAGGGCTACCAGTTCCACTCGCTTGTTGCCGCTCAAGGCGGCGAGTTTCTTCAGATCCAGCTCCGCGCCGCCGGGAATGGACGCTACGAGCACACCCGTGCGGTCGCCTCGGGCCACGAGAGTCTTGAAGACGCGCTCCAGAGGCATGCCCACCTTGGAGGCGACGTTCTCGGCGCTCACGTCCTCTTCGTCCACGGGATATTCCATCAGGTCGTAGAGTATACCCAGCTTGTCCAGAAGCCGCACGGCGTTTGTCTTTTTCATGGGATTCCTCCGGAAACGATCAATGGCACGCGATGTGCCGTGTCACTTGCCCAGAACCGTCATTCCCGTCGCTGCCGCAGCGGCGGGGAGCGCCGGTGCTTCCTCCAGGCCGGGAAGACCGGCGGGATGCCGCAGGGAGGGATCGAGGCGCAGGGCGGTGCGGTGGGCCTCCTCGCTCAGGGGGGCGAAGCCGAGCATGTCGTAGATGCGCGCTAACTCCCAGTGGGCCTGACTGTAGTTCGGATTGATGCGAACGGCCTCGCGCATGCTTTCCGCCGCGTCGTCCCACCGGTGCAGCCCCATGAGGGCCCGTCCCCGCTGGTAGTGGAATTCCGGATAGGCGATGAAGGAGGGGTGCCTGGAGAGGATCTCCTCGAAGCATTCCAGGGCGTTGTTCCACCTCCCCAGGGCGTTGCAGGCGGTGCCGAGGATGTACCTGGCGATGGAGTAGTCCGGGCGGAGAACCAGCGCCCGCTCCAGAGCTTCCGCAGCCTGTTCGTGGTGTTCGAGCCCTTCGAGCGCGAGCCCGAGTTCTGCCCAGGCTGCGGCGAAGTCTGCGTCGGCGCCCACAGCACGGCGAAAGGCCGCGACGGCGTCGTCGATGCGTCGGCGCCGAAGGAAGTCGATTCCCTCGTCGTAGGCCTGGCGGGCCTCCATGTACTGCGCTGGAGACGTGGAGGAAGAAGGACTCTGTGCCCATGAAATACAGCAAAGAGGATCAGTCAGTGCTAGAATGGCGAGGATGAGAAAACACCGTTGCCATGCCGGATAGGGATCACGAGCTTTTGTCCGTTCCGGCGCGGGACGAACCGGTTTGTTCCAGTGCGAGGGAAGAGAGGTTTCCATGCACAAGCCCCTTTCGTCTCGTTTGCGTCTGCGGCGGCGATGTGCGCAAGGGTCCCGGAATATCGTGATTCGGGTCCCGGCGCAGAAGGCCGACGACAGATTCTTCTTCGGGACGGAAGAAAAGTCAAGATGCCGGAAGTCCCTATCTGTTGCTGGAATGCGTCAGGAGCGAGGAATTTCCCGGGAGGAAGCCCTTCGCCGCGGAGGCGACGGAGGAGAAGCGCTCAGACGCAGTGTGCGGAGAGCGTCGGGCATGGTTGGTCGAAATGACCGGAAGCGGCAAGGGGAGGTGCGAGGGCGTATGGAGGCAAGCGGAAACGGCTGGACCAGGGAGACGCTGGCGGGAATCATCGATTCGACATTGTTGCATCCCGGGGCCACGCCGGAGGACATTCGCCGGCTCTGTAAGGAAGCGACGGACTATCACTTCGCGTCGGTCTGCGTCAATCCCTGCTACGTGGCGTTTGCGGCGGAGCATCTTTCGGGGAGCGATGTGGCGGTGTGCACGGTAGTCGGCTTTCCGCTGGGAGCCAACCTTCCCGCCGTCAAAGCCCAGGAGGCGCTCCTCGCCCTTCGGGACGGTGCCCGGGAACTCGACATGGTGCTCAACGTGGGGCTTCTCAAGGCGGGTGACCTCTCCGGCGTGGAAGAGGACATCCGGGCCGTCACGGAATGTGCCCGGGGAGCGGGAGCGTTGGTGAAGGTGATCATCGAGGCCTGTCTTCTCGACGACGGCGAGAAGGTGGCCGCTTGCGGCGCGGCGGAACGGGCCGGTGCGCTCTTCGTGAAGACCTCCACGGGGTTCGGCAAAGGCGGCGCTACGGTGGAGGACGTGCGGCTCCTGCGGCGCACTGCGGGCAATCGCATGGGGGTGAAGGCTTCGGGGGGCATCCGCACTCTGGAGGATGTCCTCCTGATGCTCGACGCGGGGGCAAGCCGCCTGGGAACATCTTCCGGGGCTGCCATCATCGAGGCGATTCCCCGAAGGGGACATCTTTCGGCCTGACCGTCTGGATGAATTCCCCAGGAAGCGTGCTGCAGAGAAGGCGGTTCCGGACCTCCCCCGGTGTTGACGAACGGACGCGGGGCGAGGTCCGGAAAACGCGTTCTTCCGGTGAAAACGCCGCAGCGACGGTCGTTTTCGGCGCGAAAGCGCAACGGAGAATGAGGGAGCATCAGGAAGCTGACTATTCGTCTTGCATGTTCGCTTTCGAGGCGGTAGCATAGTGGCGAGCGGTATGGGGCGAACTTGTGGACGGCTCCGGAGGGCGGGGGATTTTCCCCGTCCCGGAGCGACGGTGACGGAAGAACGGAAAGGACGATGGAAAGTCATGCGAACGCACATCTGTGATAACGGAAAAGGCACAGGAGCGGGAGGGCGTTTCTTCCGGGGGATGGGCGGTGTCGTCGCCGTCCTGGGCATGTTCGTTCTTGCGGTGTCGGTCGTCCTGGCGCCGGGCCTCGCCTCGGCGGAGCTGTCCGTCGCCATGATCACCGACGTGGGGGGCGTGAACGACCAGTCGTTCAACCAGTCCGCATGGGAGGGATTGCAGCGGGCGGAGAAGGAGCTGGATGTGAAGGCCGCCTACATCGAGTCGAAGCAGGATGCGGACTACGGGCCGAACCTGGAGACGCTCCTCGACGCGGGAACGGACCTGATCTGGGGAATCGGCTTCAAGATGGCCGACGTGGTGCTGGGTGCGGCGAAGCAGAATCCCGACCAGAAGTACGCCATCATCGACTTTGCCTGGGACGAGACGCCGAAGAACCTCGTCGGGGTGGTTTTCAAGGCGGAGCAGGCGTCCTTCCTGGTGGGGTACATCGCGGGCAGGATGACGAAGACCGGCAAGGTCGGCTTTGTGGGGGGCATGTCCTTTCCGGTGATCTGGGGGTTCGAATACGGCTACCGGGCCGGAGTGATGCAGGCGAACAAGGATGTGGAGGTGCTCGGTCAGTACGCGGAGTCCTTCACCGACGCGGCGAAGGGCAAGAGCATCGCCAACAGCATGTATCAACAGGGGGCGGACATCGTGTTCCATGCCGCCGGCGGCGCGGGTGACGGTGTCATCGAGGCGGCGAAGGAACAGGGCAAGTGGGCCATCGGCGTGGACCGCGACCAGAACTACCTTGCGCCGGACAACGTACTCACCAGTGCCATGAAGCGTGTGGACAACGCGATCTTCAATGTGGCGAAGGATCTCGTGGAGGGGAAATGGCAGGGGGGAAGCACCATCTCCTACGGTCTCGCCGAGGGTGGCGTGGACATCGCCCCCACCACGTCGAAGCATGTGGACGCGGCGCTTCTGGCCGATGTGGAGGCGCTCAAGGCGCGCATCATCGCCGGGGAGATCGTGGTGCCCTTCTCCAAGGAGACCTTCGCGACCTTCGAGGTGAAGTAGGAAGAGCACTCCGGAAGAAGTGCCTTTTCCTTTCGTCGCAAAAGGGCGGCCCTGCACAGGCCGCCCTTTTGCCGCAGGAGAAACGGATGTGTGCGGTGTGCCGCATGTCGAAGGAGGTTGCCTCGTGGCCGGTTCCGGGACGGGAGCGGATCTGAGGGAGAGAAAGGGGTGCACGCCCGGCGGGCTTGGCCCGGCGTACGGTGGGACCGCGGCGGAGATGGTGGAGATGCGGCGCATCACCAAACGCTTTGGATCCTTCACCGCCAACGACGCCATCGATCTTGCGGTGCGCCGCGGAGAGGTGCATGCCCTTCTGGGGGAGAACGGTGCGGGTAAGACCACCCTCGTAAACCAGCTCTACGGCCTGTACCAGCCCACGTCCGGAGAGATCCGCATTCGGGGCGAGCTGGTCCGCATGACCGATCCGAACGTGGCCATCTCCATGGGGATCGGCATGGTACACCAGCACTTCATGCTCGTGAATCCCTTTTCTGTGGCGGAGAACATCGTGCTCGGAAGGGAGCCGGCGAAGGGATGCCTGGGCATTCTGGACATGCGGCGGGCCCGGGAGGAGGTGCGCCGCCTCTCGGAGCAATACGGTCTGGAGGTGGACCCGGAGGCGAAGATCTCGGACATCTCCGTGGGGATGCAGCAGCGCGTGGAGATTCTGAAGGCGCTCTACCGGGGCGCGGAGCTTCTGATTCTCGACGAGCCCACG
>NZ_JARKPW010000140.1:0-21178 GCF_029975095.1 Aminiphilus sp. | reverse complement strand
GCTGGTCATGACCAGCGCGAACCTGAGCGACGAGCCGCTTGTGGCGGATACTCCCGAGGCGCTCATCCGGCTCCGTCACCTTGCGGATTTTTTTCTCGAACACGACCGTCCCATAAGGCGGCGCATCGATGATTCCGTGGTCGCCTGTCCGTCGGAGTTGCCCGTGGTGGTACGGAGAGCGCGAGGCTACGTCCCCACGCCGTTTGTCGCTGACGCACCGCTGCCGGACCTTCTCGCGGCGGGAGCGGAGATGAAGGCGACCTTCGCGGTAACGCAGGGAAACTCTCTCTTTCTGAGTCAGTATCTTGGGGATTTGAAAGAACTTGAGACAATGGATCTCTACAAGGATGCACTTCTGCATTTTCTGGAATTGTTCAAAATCACTCCCCGTCTTCTCGTGAAGGATCTTCATCCTCAATTCGTCTCCTCCCGTCTTGTCGAGGAAGTACTTGCTTCTTCCTTCGAAGCGACGCTGGCCGTACAGCACCACCACGCACATCTCGCGGCGTGTCTCTTTGAAAATCGTGTTGAGGAACCCACGCTCGGGGTCATTCTGGACGGCGTGGGATATGGGACGGACGGAACGCTTTGGGGAGGTGAACTCCTCTATGGAAATGCTCGTTTCTTTCGCCGGGTGGGAGCTTTGGAGAATTTTCCGCTCCTTGGGGGAGACCGGGCGGTGAAGGAGCCGTGGCGTGTCGGTTATGCTCTCCTGGTAGCGGCGGTCGGAGAGCACCAGGCGAAGGTACTTGGGAGTGCACTCTGGCCCGAGAGAACGAATGTTTTTGGTGTTCTGGACAGGCTGGCTTGTAATGCTCCGAGTACGACCTCATGCGGTCGTCTTTTTGACGGCGTGGCGGCGTTGCTCGGTTTGCGCTCGGAGGTCTCCTACGACGCTCAAGCTGCCATGGAGCTGGAGGACATTGCGGAAGTCGAGTGTGATGTGCGGGCTCCCTTTTCGGTTGTAAGAAAAGAAGGCTTTCTCCGTATCGACTGGAGGCCGACGGTCCGTTGGCTTCTCGAAAATCGGGGTACAATGGGGCCCGGGGTGCTTTCTCAGGCTTTCCATACCGGTCTTGCTGCCGTTCTTTCCGAAGTGTGCGTTCATCTTGGCAGGTCTCTGAAAACGGAAAAAGTAGCCCTCTCCGGAGGCGTTTGGCAGAATATGCGTCTGCTGGAGGAAACCCGAGCCCGTCTGGAGAGAGCTGGACTTGTCCCATTGCTGCACCGACGGATTCCTCCCAATGACGAATGTGTTGCACTGGGACAGGCGATGATCGGTGCGGCTCATTGGAAAGCGGCGAGTTCAGAACAAAAATTGAGAAAGCTCTGATTAAAGGGGTTGTGCCCTCTCTCGACCTCGATCGTATTGTGCCTTCCTGAGGTCGACGTGGCGTTTGTCAGAGGTTCCTGGAATGAACTGAATGGAAATCTCAAAAAAGCGGGTTTGTTGTGGAGGTTTCTGTGGTATTGAAGCGTTTTTTGAATAACATTACAGCAGCAAGGTATTATTTCTTAAAGAACATTTGAACAGTTTTTGAGCAAGTTGAGAATAAAAAATAACCAATACACGAAGAAGAAACGAAAAAAATCAATGTCTTGCGTCTCTTCTTCGTGTTGGGCCATCGTAATGAGAAGATCAGCTACGCTTTTCCGCTGTAGTTGATGCTGCTGAAAGTCTGCAATTTCTCTGCACTGTGGAGAGCGTCGATATAACGGATGGTCCCGCTTTTTGAACGCATGACCAGAGAATGTGTGTGAATACGATTTCCGTCGTAACGGACGCCTCGAAGGAGCTCTCCATCCGTGACACCTGTTGCCGCAAAGAAGACATTGTCGCTTTTTACCAGGTCATTGATATAGAGGACCTTCTTGGGGTCGAGTCCCTTTTCCTTGCATTGAGCTGCCTCAATGTCGTTTCGAGGCCACAGTTTGCACTGGAAGTCTCCTCCCACGCAAAGAAGTGCACAGGCGGTGATGACTGCTTCCGGGGATCCACCTATGCCCATGAGGAGATCCATGCCGCTGCCCTGTTTGCACGTCATGAGCGCTCCCGAGACATCTCCGTCGGAGATGAAGCGGATGCGTGCACCCGTTGCCCTGATCTCGGACACGAGCTGTTGGTGTCTTGGCCGATCGAGAACCACGACAGTGACGTCCTCCTTGCCTTTCTTTTTAGCCTTTGCCACTGCTGCGATGTTTTCTGCGACGGGTGCATTGATATCGATTACTCCTGCTGCTTCGGGGCCCGTCGCTATTTTGTCCATGTAGTAGATGTGTTTCGGATCGAAGAGCGTTCCTTTTTCGGCGACAGCGACGACGCTCACCGCATTGGGACGTCCCTGCGAGGTGAGGGTCGTTCCATCGATAGGATCCACGGCAATGTCCACGAGGGGCGGTTCTCCCGTGCCGAGCCGCTCGCCGTTGAAAAGCATGGGTGCCTGATCTTTTTCTCCTTCACCGATGACGACGATGCCATCCATTGTCACCGTGTTGAGCATGAAACGCATAGCATTCACAGCTGCGCCATCGGCACCGTTTTTGTCGCCTCGTCCCATCCATCTGCCCGCTGCCATTGCAGCGGCCTCTGTAGCCCGAACCAATTCGAGCGCCATGTTGCGGTCTGGTTTGTCCAAAAAACACACCCCCCTCAATAGGTTGTTTCAGTGGCCTCCACGAATGCGTTCTTTTTTCTCCATTTGCCTGGCACGCCCCGTGTTGGGCGCGTTAGGGAAAGGACGTACGTCCGGAGCGATCACCCCTGGTCGGGTGAGGGTGGAAAACGGTTGAAAATAGCATCCACGTGCCGGAGGTAATGGTCCGGGGTGAAGAGCTGAGGCAATTTTTCTTCGGGAAGAACAGAAGCCACCTGGGGGATTGCGGTGAGGAGGTCGGCAAAATCACCTTCTCCGTTCCAACAGCGCATGGCGGCGCTTTGAACGTGATGGTAGGCATCTTCCCGGGTCATGCCGCCTTCCTCGATGAGGTGAAGCAAAACCCTCTGGCTGTAGAGAAGTCCTCTGGTGAGATTCATGTTCGAGGCCATGCGGTCCTTGTCTATGGTCATTTCGGAAACGAGCCGCTTCAGTGCAAGCAGCATGTAATGGGCCAGATGGAAGGCATCCGGCCAGATAACCCGCTCTGTCGAGGAATGGCTGATGTCTCGCTCGTGCCAAAGCGCCATGTTTTCCATAGCGGTAACAGCGTAACCGCGAAGCAGGCGGGCCATGCCGCAGAGGCGTTCGCTGATGATGGGATTCCGTTTGTGCGGCATGGCGGAAGAGCCTTTCTGTCCTTTGCGGAAGGGTTCTCCCGCTTCGAGAACCTCCGTTCTTTGCAAATGACGGAATTCGGTGGCCATGCGCTCGATGCTTCCTCCGAGTACGGAAAGCGTGGTGAGGACGAAGGCGTGCCGGTCCCGCTGCAGGATCTGCGTCGATATCGGAGCGGGATCGAGTTTCAGAAGCTGGCACGTCCGTGCCTCGATGGAGGGAGGACAGTGAGCGTAAGTGCCGACCGCACCGGAGATTTTTCCAGTGCTGATCTGCTCCTTGGCGAGGCGAAGCCGCGAACTGTTTCGCTCCAGCTCCTCGTACCAATTGAGGAGTTTAAGGCCGAACGTCGTTGGTTCCGCATGAACTCCGTGGGTTCTTCCGACGCAGAGCGTGGTCTTATATTTCCATGCTTGTGAGAGAACAGTGTTCTTCACCTCTTCCACTTCATCAAGAATCAGGGAGAGTGCCTCCTTGAGGAGGAGTGACGCTGCAGTGTCCACAACATCACTGCTGGTAAGCCCAAGATGGATATAGCGTCCGCTGGGACCTACATGTTCGGCGACGCAGCTCACGAAAGCGATGACGTCATGCTGGGTGGTTTCCTCGATTTCCGCGATACGTTGCACGTCAAAAGACGCTTTTTCAATGATATCGTCAAAAGCGTCCTGAGGAATGATACCCGCCTCAAGCCACGCCTGACATACGGCAATTTCAACGTCGAGCCATTTCCTGAAGCGATTCTCGTCCGACCAGATGACGTTCATGCCGGCCGTTCTATAACGCTCAATCATGACTGGTTCCTCCTTTTCGCATTGCATCTGCCCAATCGTTTCTTACGGCGGACAGGAATCCATGATATCTTTCGTCCCGAAAATCCGGGAAGGTGTACTCGAAGGAGATCCACTTTCCTCGCCGGTACATGAGAGTTATTTCTGCAAACAGACCTTGCCCGACAGGAATGCGCTGTGCCCGGTCCTTTGTGGAGGCCAGGATAAGGCGGGCTCCGTCGAGAATTCCCGGATCGATGTTGACGCTTCTTTGAGGACCACTTTCTCGTTCAAGAGAGAGTGCCTGCTGTTTCCATGCTGCCAGCTCATCTCCGGATCGAAGTCCTGGAAAAGAGAGAAACCTACGGTAAAGCGGATCACCGATCGAACGATAATATGTGGTGCAGTCGAAAAGAAACGGCGGGCTTTCCCGTTGAGGTTCTCCCCAAATCTCCCGAAGGCGCGGGAAAAGCCACATCCACCGTTCCTCCGAGGGGTAGAGAACTCCCGTGAGAAGAATGCCTCTCATGATGGACTTTCCGCCGGTGGATCCAAGCTCACGTAGCCGAGAAAACGATCCTCCCAGACGCAGGTGAGGACTTCGCCCTCGGGGGAAGTCTGGGGAGCATCGTCGGTTCCCCATCGGCGTACATGGACGCCTTGTTCCTCAAGACGGGCAACGAAAGATTTTCCCGCTGCGGCCCAGAAGGCGATATCCTCCGCGGCACGCATGTCGGAACTCACGTCTTCCATGAGATAAATGCCGCGGTCGAGAGGCGAGAGAAGTATCGTCGTTTCCCGATCCGAAGAGCGAAACGTGAACAGATGTTCCGACTCACGGAGCGCACGTTCCACTTCTTTGCGCGATACGGAAATGTCTCCGAACAGTTCTTTGCCTTTCCTGTTGATGCGTATTGTGTCCTCGCGAACGGACAAGAGCGGAAGAGGTACTTCCCACCAGGCGGGAAGCGCGAAAAGGAGGGACGTGCTTTGAATGTCCAGCATGGAAAGAATTCGGGATCCTTTTTCTTCGACGCAGAGGACGCGTATGCTAGGTGCGAGGCGTTTCACTTCTTGGGGAGTCAAGCAAAAACGCTTCAGAGGGTCGGCATCACGAGTCTCATCGAGAAGACTTTCTAGGGTGTATTCTCCACAGCCGCGTTCCAGAGAGCTGATGAGCTGCTCCTTGGAAAGAAGACGTGCTTCCATTTCCTTCTCGATATGAAGATATTCAAGGCCCAGAAAGAAGAGGTGGCGAAGGGCGTCCTGAAAGGTGTCCTGGAGAAAAAGCTTCTCGGACGATTCATCATTGGACAGGCTCATCGGTTTTCCCTTCTTTCAGCAGCGTTTCCACGAAGTTTCGCGGAGCGAAGAGCCGAAGGTCCTCCGCGCTTTCTCCCAGACCTACGTAACGGATAGGAAGATGCAACGAGTCGACAACGGAAAGCAGGATACCGCCTTTAGCGGTGTTGTCGTATTTTGTGAGTACGATGCCAGTCAAAGGAAGCGCTGCATTGAACGCCTCGGCCTGTCGAAATGCGTTTTGTCCCATCACCGCGTCAAGAACGAGAAGAACCTCCGCGGGGCCCTCGGGAATTTCCCGGGAAACCACACGGTGAACTTTCTGCAGTTCCTCCATCAAGTTATGTTTGGTGTGCAGTCTTCCCGCAGTGTCCGCGATGACCATGCGGCAATCCGACGCTCTGGCGGCACGAACGGCATCGAAGACGACCGCTGCGGAATCACTGCCCGGTTCCTGGGCTATGACACGGATTCCCGTTCGCTCGCCCCAGATTTTCAACTGGTCGATGGCAGCGGCACGATACGTGTCCGCTGCGGCGAGGAGGACGCTTTTGCCCTCGTGTTTTGCCTGAAAAGCGAGTTTTCCCGCGGTTGTGGTTTTCCCACTTCCGTTTACGCCGATAAGTAAAACTACGGATGGAGAGAGGTCGGATCGAAGTGGCGCACCCATTCCTGGAACACTTTCCAGCAGTTCCACCAAAATCTCCACGAAGACGTTTCGCAGCGCTTCGGTTTCTCGGATGCGTTTTGTCCGGTGTTCGTCGCGAAGACGTTCGAGAAGACGTTCTGTCAGTGAGATTCCGACATCGCCTGCGATGAGCCGCTCCTCAAGTTCCTCCCAAAACACGTCGTCAATCGAGCGTCCGGAAAAAAGACCTGCTATGCCCCCACTCCACCGCTCGGTGACCCCCTTCAGTTTTTCTTTCAAACTACTCCACAATGCCATTGCGCTCACCCTTTGGATGTTGCATCGACGGTCGTGCGGTCTGGTTTTTCAGCGGAACGGTTTTCTTCCGAAGACGAAGAAGAAGCCTGTGGTTTACGTCTCGGGCGTCGCCTCCGCCTCGTTTTTTGCTTTTGTTCGCCCTCTCCATCGGGGGGAGTTCTTTTCAAAGCCTGTTCTTCCCGCGATGTACGCGGTGAATGCCCGGCGGAGTCGGCATGCCGTTTTCCTTCGGAGGGCCTGGCTGAATTTTTGTTTTCCTCGAGAGGTGCAGGCCTCTCCTCCTGCTGTGTTCTCGGAGAGGTTACACGTTCTTTCCCCTCTTCCTGTTTTGCACTTGCGTTCCTTTTTCGACGACGGCGAGTTTTTTTCGGCTTCTCGAGAATGCTGTCCGAACTCTCGGTATCACCAGGGAAAGACGTTTTTTCCCGCTTCGGTTCTTTTGCTTCCGGTATAGAGGCGAGAGGTGATGTCGTCCCACGTTCCGAAGATGTCCGTTCTTTGGCGACGTGTGGTTTCTCCTCTGTGGATGAAGTGGAAGCCCTAGCGGATCGTTGATGTTTGGCGTTTTCAGAGGATGTGTGCGAAACACGAGGTGCCTCCTGACCGGGAGCGTCCTCTAAAATCCACTCGTCTCCCCGAAGTACGCATTCCTTGAACGCCGGGAAATCGTCCACGGGGACCTCGAATTCCCGTATTCCCTGTCCATAAATTCGAACGGCTCTGGCTTTGATGTCCACACCGGTGACGATGTAGGTTGTCTGGGGCGCACGAATTTTACTCCCCGGATTGGGGAGATGTTCCCAAAGCTCTCGATAGGTGGCGTGTTCGTAGGCCATGCAGCACATAAGGCGTCCGCAAATTCCGGAAATCTTCGTCGGATTCAGGGCAAGGTTCTGTTCCTTCACCATGCGGATACAGATGGGCGAGAAACCGCTCAGCCAGGAACTGCAGCAACAGGGGAGACCGCAGGGGGAGATGCCTCCCAGAACCTTTGCCTCGTCACGGACACCGATTTGACGTAGTTCGATGCGTGTCTTGAATTCCTTGGCCAGATCGCGTACGTAGGCACGGAAATCGACACGCTGCTCCGAAGTGAAATAGAGAAAAAGTTTTTTCTTGTCGAGCAAATACTCCACGTCGACGAGTTTCATGGAAAGGTTGTGTTCACGCAGAAGTTGCCGCGCTGTGGCAAGAACGTGGGCTTCTTCCGCCTGGTGTTCTTCCCGGAGCTCCAGAGCAGTGTCTGTAGCATCGGAAACGAAGATGATCTCCTCAAGCCCCTGTTCGTTTCCACGGGGAGTGGCGTTTTCCCGGTCTTCCATTCTGCGTTGTGTCCGGTACCGCTCAATCTGTTCCGATGTCAAGGGACCAATGACAAGGGCGAGTTCTTCGCCTCGGGATGTCTGGGCGAAGATCCAGCGATTTTTCAGAGGTGCGGCACTCTCGGGCAAATCAACGACGCCAAGATAGCGAGGTTTACCAAAAATCGTCAAAAAGGCATTCAACGGGATACTCCTCCTCAAGGGCCAAATACGCAAGGTCCTGTAACATGGAAACAGCAAGGCGGTTCTTCTCCGAAAAATTGCGGAGCGTTTCTAACCGCTGCGCTTTTAGACCATGCCCGTTTCGTATCAGATAGGAACACCACTGGCGCAGTTCTTCCGTCACGTCTTCGGCGTTTGTGCCGCGTTTTTCGCTGATCCGCCGTATCCACTCCGCTTTCCCTTCCGGAGGTGCTTGTATGGGTGACGGTTCCTCCGAAGAGATGGAAAGCTGCCAGACTCGACTGCGAAGAGTGGGGAGAAGCCGGTCGGCTTCGATGAAAAGAAGAAGATGTGCGGAGGGAGGCGGTTCTTCCACCATTTTCAGGAGGCTGTTGGCAGCCGGGAGAGAGAGGATGTCGGCGCACAACACAACTCCGAGTCGACGAGGTGCGCAAAACGGAGCTAATGAAAGCCCGGCGGCAAGATGTCGGCATTCTTCGATGCCGGGCGCCGTGTCCTGAGTTCCAGCGATCAGGAGGTCGGGATGAAAGAGGTCGCTCCAACTGCGGCAGGACATGCACGCGTCATCTCCGGTTCCGTGAAAACAGAGATACCGATGGGCGAGAATCGACATGGTCCGCAAGAAAGAGGAACGGGATGTGCGCACCACCATCGCCTGGGGAAGGGATCCCTCAGACGTCATTGCAAAAAATTCCTCCAGTGTATGTTCTTCGTTCCGATTCTCTACATGAACAGTGATATGAGACACCCTTTCACCTCGTCCATGAGCTCCAGGAGTTTGCTTCGTTCCCCCTCCTGGGCGAGGACTTTCTCAATTTGGCCCAACATGTTTTCCGTTTTCTCAATGATGACATAGGTCGCTCTATCCGCTCGCCGCCAGCGAAAATCCTTTTTCATCTGCAGTCCTTGTTCGGCCCGGAAAAGCAGGTCACCAACGAGGCGGCGGTATCTGGCGAGCAGCTGTGGGCTGGGATAGCGAAACAATTGCTTGCCCACCGCTTCCACTTCTTCGAGAAGGGCGCTGATTTCAAGAGATTGCAACGATTCGTCGAAAGTTTCTTTGGGAACTTCAACAAGGCGGTGTGCTCCACTGCGTCCTCTCCCGCCCGAAACGGATTGTCCGGTATTTTTCGATACGGATCGTGATTTCTGTTCCCTTGGTTTTTCTACTTTCATAGCGAAATACCGAAACTTTCTCCTAGGTTTTTTTTCAGTAATGCGCAGACATCCGTGAAGACGAGATGCGGCGTGCGCGTTCCATCAATCCGAACGACCCGTTGGGGATATTCCTTCGAAAGCGCCGCATAGCCCTCTCGCACGGAATGCAAAAAAGTAAGCGCTTCGGATTCGATACGATCCGCACTCCCGCGCGCGATTAGTCTTTCCCAAGCCTTCTCCACCGGGACATCGATCCACAACGTGAGATTCGGATTTGGGAAACCACTCGCAGAAAACAGGCTTTCGATCCATGTGCGGGAGATGTTCCTGCCCCACGACTGATATGCCAGCGTGGAATCACAATAGCGTTCGCAAAGGACCAAGCAGCCTCTGTCCAGTGCGGGTTCGATGACCTGACGAACGTGCTCGCAGCGATCCGCAAGGAAAAGATAGAGTTCTGCGTGGCAGTGGAGAAGGTCCCCATGCAAGAGCAATTCCCGGATATGCTTTCCGCCTTTCCAGTCGCCGGGTTCTCTGGTCCAGAGAACCCGGTTTTCTCCTAAGGTGCGGGCGGCAAATTCCGCAGCAAATCTTGCCTGGGTGCTCTTCCCGGAGCCGTCGATACCTTCGAAAGTGACGAACTGTCCATGCTGCATCAGAATCTGTAGTAAACGCCCACGGATTGACGGGATTCCGGATTTCGTTCTTCATGCTTGAAGAGAAAACCGAACCGTTCGTTCACACGAATCCGCCCTTCTGCGGCCCAAAAGCCGCCGTCCTCGTTCCACCATTGCCCCTGGAGGGAGAAGGGCCCGCTCCTGCTTTCCTGCCATAGAAATCCCAATCCCACGTATCCTCTCACGATGCCTGCCCACACGCGTCCCCATGGAAGATCATACGTAGGCGCCAAGGTCAGCCCATCCTGAAGGCCAACGTTTTCCACACCCAGGAGAATGCCGTACGGGAGATCTCTTTTTCCGACCCATATGGAGGCGTCCAGAAGGAGGCTTTCCTCTGCGTCGGTTTTCCCCGAAACAGCGCTGTGCAGAGAAACCTGCCCCTCGGTATGCACGCTCTCAACTTCCTGGATGATGTCCTGTGCCCTCGAGACAGTTTGCCGTACCTCTCGCATCACTTCAGGAAGCGATACTGTCCCTTCGGAGGAGAACAGCTCCTCCTCCACACGCAGGGCGAGCTGTTCCACCTGGGAAGCGGCGTCTCCAAGCTTTGTTACGGCTCGTCGAAGGTCCTTTCCGGAAAGACTGTCTTCGTTGAAATCTCTCAGGACGTCCTCGAGCTGTGTCGCCACGTTTCGAATACGACGGAGCGTTTCCGCGAGCACGTCCTTGTTTTCACGTACGGATGCATCCACGTTCTCCAAAAGGACGGAGAGCTTGCCCGAGACATCCTGGAATTCTTCCTCGGCACGAGAGAGGAAATGACGTGCGTCTTGTGCGGCGTCGCCGATGATGCCGAGCGTAGTTCTTCCTTCCTCGACAAGTCCGGGAAGAGCGTCCAGCATGTCTTTCATGGCGCTTCGCCGCTCTGGATCCCCCAGGATGTCGTTGATGTATGCGAAAGTTCGTCGTACTTCGAGGAAATCTCCCCGGATTTCTTCAAGGGCCTCTTCGAAAGACGGAGGAAGATGCCCTGTGACGGTTTCATCCGAAGAGACCATGCGCTCCGCTCCGCCGCGTACGACCTTTACGCTCGCATCTCCCAGCAAACCGCTTTTGCCTATGGAGAAGACGCTGTCCTCGGGAATGGCTACTTCGGGAGGGAGCGACACGACGACAAACACGCCTTCTGGAGTAAGACGGAGTGCCTGGACTTGGCCGAGCTCCACACCGGAAACGAAAACCGGAGCGCCTACCTGAAGTCCTCCCGCGTCGGGAAACAGCACGGAAAAAGAATATCCCTTCCGCCCGAATAAAGCTCCTCCCGTGACGAACACCAAAGCGCCGAAAAAAACAAGAGCGAAAAAGACAAGGATCCCCGCCTTCAATTCCCGTTCCATGGTTCTTCTCCCCCCTTTGTGACAGGAATCATTCCCTTGGAGAAGAATCTGACACAGGCATCATCAGTGGCATGCCATTCCTCGGGCGTGCCACTCCAGGCGATTTGTCCCTCCTCCATGAGTAGTATCGTGTCGGCCACACCGAGCGCTGAGACGAGATCGTGCGTGACCAGAAGAATGCCTGCTCCGGCTCTCCGCCCTAGACTGGCCACCAGGCGGTCGATGTGTCGTGCCGTCATCGGGTCGAGCCCCGTGGTCGGTTCGTCAAGGAGAAGCAATTCAGGATCATAGACGAGCGCTCTGGCGATAGCAACCCGTCGGCGCATTCCTCCGGAGAGTTCGGCGGGATACAATTTCTCGATTCCCTCCAGTTCGACTTGGGAAAGCATGCGTTCCACCCGGGCGCCGAGTTCGTTTTCATCGGTGATGCCGAGGCAGAATTTCAGAGGGAATCGTACGTTTTCTCCGACAGTGAGAGAATCAAAAAGTGCGCTGCTTTGGAAAACGATACCCATGCGTTTGCGGAGTGCGACGATCACTTCCGGATTGGTCTCAGTATCAAGGTGCGTTCCGAAAAGAACGAGAGTGCCGCCTTGCATGCCGAGGAGTCCCGCAATCAGGCGGAGAACGGTCGTTTTCCCGCATCCGGAGGCGCCCATGAGGGCTGTGATTCCTCCGGGTGCGACAGACATGTTCACCCCGGAGAGGACACGTTTCGTCCCGAAAGACATGGTCACGTTCTGCAGCTGGACAAGGTGTTCCATGGCCTCATCCTCCCCGGGGCATTCCGCCGAAGAAGAGCGTGGACAGAAGATAGTTGAAGGCGAGAATGAGCATATTGCTCCAAATGACGGCACTTGTCGTGGCGATTCCCACACCCCGGGCTCCTGTTTCCGCACGGAAACCTTCGGAGCAGGAGGAGACGGCGATAAGAAGGCCGAAGACGAAACCTTTTGTTACGCCTCCGTAAAGATCGAGCGGTTCGAGCATGACCGCAACGGAACGCCGGAACACGAACGCGCTGACGCCATGAGTGCTCACGTACAAATAAGCGCCGAGGATGCTGATGGCGAAAGAGAAAACGGTGAGCACCGGTAACATGATACAGCTGGCGAGAAGACGTGGCGATCCGACAAAGGACACATCATCGAGACCGAATCCCCGAAGGGCATCCAGTTGTTCCGTCACTTTCATGGAACCGATCTCGGCGGCCATCGCGGCACCAACGCGTCCGGCGACGACAAGACCCGTAAGGACCGGGGACATTTCCCGTACCATGGTGATGGCAATGACGCCCCCGATATATTGCGTTGCCCCGAAGCGAACGAACTGGTCGAGGGTCTGTACGGCCATGACCATCCCAGAGAAGGCGCTTGTCACGGCCACCATGGAAAGGGACCCCACACCGATGCGATCAAGCTGTTCGAAGAACTCTCTTCTTCCCCAGCGACCTCCCCAAATGCCACAGGCCATGCGGCAGCCGTAAAGAGCGAAGGCGCCCAAATCCCCCCAAAACCGAAGAAGCCATCTTCCGATCCAGGCGAAGAACGACATGATCGGCCCTCGACGGGATCTGACTACTGTCCGGAATCGGTTGCGCCGTTTTCGGGCCTCACGTGGAGAACGCGTCGCATGAGACCTTCCACATAATAATTCGACTTGAAAAGGCGCAATGTTCCCTCCTTCATCCTCCGTGCTTTGATTTCACTGAGAAGTTTAGGCTCCTCCTCTTCCGACTTGTCCTGAGAAGATCCCTCGACCTTGGCGAGGAGTTCCACGACAAGTTCATTGTTTGATTCCTTCGCGTTCAGTTCGCTGAGCAGCTCTTCGAAGGCGGCGATGGACCTCCAGCCCTGCAGGATTGACTCTTGTTCAGGTTCTGCGATACCTCCACCCCGAACGAGAATATCGCATGTCCCCTGGGCGCCTTCGGGAATCCTCAGAGTGAACGTCTTCGTCAGGGGATTTCTTCGGTAGGGGCGTAACTTCACGGTTACGGTCACGTCGCTTCCGGGAGCGGCTTCTTTCGGGTCGATCTCCACATCCTCGATGAAAAGCACGCGGGGAACCTGCGTCAATTCCACGTCGATCTGAAATCCAAGGGGTTTTACCTCCCGGAATTCGTTCGTGGAAAAAATATCCGCCAGGTCGGAGAATTCTTTTACGGTATCCCGGGCAAGATCCTCGGGAGAGAAGAACATGTTCGCTCGCGTCCATCCCGTTTCGAGCCCGCCTCCAGAGATAGAAACGGTCACATGGGCCGTTCCCTGCCCCACTCGGCCCCATACGTCGTCCACGATGCCGAGCATTGCTGCAGGAGCAATCTTTGCCACGAGAAAAGGATCGTCCGCCACGTGGAATCTCTTGGTGACGTTTCCTTTCGTCTCCTGGTCCCGGACGGTCACCGTAAACGATACGGAAGGGGCGAAATATCCGATACGCCCACCGATGGCCTGTGGACGGTCCTGGGTGACAGTTCCTACAATCGCCTGGGGCGAGCCCAGTTTGAAAGGAGAGGCCAGGCTGGGAATGACATCGTGGACCCAGGCTCTCGTCACCGGAAAGACAACAGCTCCCCGGTTCAGGAAAGGATGGGCGAAGCCGAGAAAGCGTCCGTCTTTCCCCACCGCCGTGAGAGTGCCGGTGGCGCCGATGGTAATGTCTCCCCAGGCGAGCAGAACGCCGATGGCGTCTCCCGGAGTCATGTGCGCATCGTATTCCACGGGAAGGTCACTTCCGCCGCTTCCCGTACCCATGGCGAGAATCCTGGTGCCTAAGTCCGCTTCCAAGGATTTGGTCGCCCTCGGGCTGAGTCCATCGGCAAGAAGAGGCGCGGCGCGTTCGCGGAGCACCCTGTTGACGTTGGTTTCCTCACGCGTCACTTCCAGAAGGATGGGATCTTTCGCGCCAAAGGAGAACGAAAGAGGTGCGTCCTCCCGATCTGCGTGTTCCTCCGCCGTCGAATCCACGTCGTTGCTGTTTTCATTTTCGCCAGGTTCTTCTTGTTCCGGATTCGGAGAGACGTTTTCTTCGGGCGCTTTGTCTTCGGAGGCGAAAAGAGTAATCCCTTGCGGTAACGGCCGTGAAAAAGGCGGAAGACGCTCCGGCCAGTCCCACACGGAAGCCATGTCTTCGATCGGTGTGACAAGACCAAGCCGATGATCGCTGAAATCCCAGCCATACCCGATGGCACCGACGAGTTTGCCCTCCACGAAAACGGGGCTTCCGCTCATTCCTGCAGCGATGCCTCCCGTTCTTTCCATCAAAGGGCCTGACGCACGGACAAGAATGAGATGTCGCGGAGTTCCCTTGCGTTCGATTACGCTCAGGATCTCCAGGGGAAACGCGACGACCTCCCTTCCCTGGAGAACCGTACGGGCGATCCCTTTCATGCCAGGTTTCACCGAGGTGATCGCAAGTGTGGATATTCCCGCGTCAAAAGCGGGCGGAGAGGCCGAAACCGGCAAGGAAAGAACGCCTTCCGCCGTCAGTACCGCCATGAGAGGGATCATAAACAAAACTAGTCTCCGGAGCATCTTTCTGAAGGTCATGAGATACTCCTTTCTGTCGTTAATGTGCTATTTCCTTGTTTCTGCGGATAACAACGGTATCCCCGTCCGTTTCCTCCAAACGGAGAAATTTCGGACCGGACACTTTTGGTGCCCCAGGGATCACCGTAGATCATCGCGTTTTTTTCCAGCGCAGGTAGGCCATGATGAAATCCTGAATATCGCCGTCCAGGACGGCCTGCACATTTCCTGTTTCATGACTGGTTCGGTGGTCTTTGACCAAAGTGTACGGATGAAGCACATAGGAGCGGATCTGACTTCCCCACTCGATGTCTTTCTTCTCTCCCTGGAGAGCCTCAAGTTTCTCCTGACGCTCCCGGAGTTGCATTTCAAACAATCGCGATTTGAGGATCTGCATGGCCACAGCACGATTCATGTGCTGTGATCGTTCGTCCTGACAGCTGACGACAATACCCGTCGGAAGATGTGTGATACGGACCGCCGAGTCGGTCATATTCACGTACTGGCCCCCGGCACCACTGGCTCTGAATGTGTCGAGCTTCAGGTCTTCCGGTCGGATATCGATCTCCACATCCTCCGGGAGTTCAGGAGAAACATCGACAGAGGCAAAACTCGTGTGTCTCCGCTTTGCCGCGTCGAAGGGAGAAATGCGTACCAGCCGATGCACTCCTCTTTCCGCCTTCAGATAGCCGTAAGCGTAGCGCCCCTTGACCATCAACGTGACGCTTTTGATGCCGGCCTCCATGTCCTGGAGGAGTTCGAGGATTTTGAGGGAAAATCCCTGAGCTTCTCCCCACCGCAGATACATCCGGTAAAGAATCTCCGCCCAATCCTGGGAATCCAAACCTCCCGCACCGGGGTGTACACTGACGAGAGCGTTGCTTTCGTCGTATTCGTCGTTCATGAGCAATTGGAGCTGCTCCCGTTCGGCGTTTTGCCTCAGTGCAGCCGAGCGAGTGTAGAATTCCGCCTCCAACTCCGGATCCGGCGTTTCGGCGACCAGGGACGCAAGAAAATCAAGTTCTTCCGCTTCGGAAGCGAGAGTTTCGAATTGTGCTTTTTTATCCTGGAGACGAGCCAATTCGCGACTCGTCACGTGAGCGTCGGCAGTACTCCAAAAATTCGGTTCGGCGGTCTTCGCGAGAAGACGCTCAATGCGTTCGTTCAATGCAGGCAGGTCAAAGACTGTCCTGCAGATCGCGTAACAACGATCGCAGTTCCTCCAAAATCGTAGTGGTGGAGATGATGGCCATTATCCTTCCTCCTAGAGGTGCATTGTGATCTCTTGTTTTTCATTATATCATCGTCGCGAGACCAAGAAACGGGAGAGATGTCGTTGCTGCGGACGAATTCGACGAAAAGAGCTCTCGTGGAATACCTGCTCCGGCGTCCCGATACGATTGTTTCGGGAGCCGAGTTGTGCGGATACGTGAATGTGAGCCGTCAGGCCGTGTCCAAAGCCGTGGAGGGACTTCGGGAAGAGGGGTTTCCCGTGGAGTCACTCCCCCAAAGAGGATATCGCTTCCAAAGTGCTGGAGAAACCCGAATCAGTCCTTCCTGGATCGAAAGTCTTTTGGGTGACATCCCTTTCGGGCACCCGACCCTGGCATTTGAACGCACTGCTTCAACACAATTCGTCGTGAAGGAATTCGCTCGTGACGGGGCGGAACAGGGACTTCTCGTTTTCGCCGACGAACAAACCCAAGGGCGTGGACGACGGGGCAGAAGCTGGGAATCACCTCACGGAAAAGGCCTTTATTTTTCCTTTCTTTTACGGCCGTCGTTGCGCATGAACGAGCTGCAACTTCTGAGTCTTGCAACGGGACTTGCTGTCAGGGACACGCTCGAAGAGCTTTTGGACGTATCCGCCACATTGAAATGGCCGAACGATGTGCTGTGGCGAGGGCGTAAGCTTTGCGGCATTCTCTGCGAAGCCGCTATTGAGCCTGACAGAGTACATTATGCAGTGATCGGCCTGGGCATCAATCTTTCTCTTTCCTCCGAGCATCTGCCGGAAGACTTGCGACAGCGCGTGACATCGCTTCAGGAAGCGACGGGGCGGAACATACCGAAAAACGCGCTTGCCGCAGCGATAGTTCGCCGCTTTTATGGAGAACTCCAACATCTGTATGAACCGGGGGGCGCTCTGGGGCTGGTCGAAGCCTATCGGGAGAAATGCGAGACCATCGGCTCCACCATCAGTGTCCTCACCGGAGACGAGGTCGTTCAGGGAACGGCGATGGATGTGACCAGCGAGGGGACGCTCGTGGTCGATACACCGCAGGGAAGGCGTTTCTTTCCCGCAGCGGACGTGGTGCACCTTCGTCGCGGGGGCGATGTTTCCTTGCCTGAAGGGAGGTGAGACTCGTGCGGCTTTCTGAACTTGCCAGGACAAGCGGGTGAGCAGCCAAGATAGGTCCGGCGGACCTGTCCTTGATTCTTGGCGGCTTGAGGAAGCCGGAGCATGAACGGCTTCTTTCCGGTTGGGATCACGGTGAGGATGCGGCCCTCTGGGATCTGGGCAACGGCCGCATAGGCATTCTCACGGTGGATTTCATCACTCCCGTAGTGGACGATCCGGAGGTCTGGGGTGAAATCGCGGCGGCTAATGCCCTCAGCGACGTGTTCGCCATGGGGGGTGTGCCTCGGGTGGCACTCAATGTTGTTGCCTATCCTGTGCATTGCAGGCCGCTTGAGGAGCTTGCCCTTGTTCTTCGAGGGGGACAGAAAAAAGTCGACGAGGCAGGTGCTGTTCTCGCAGGAGGACACAGTGTCGAAGATGAAGAGCCGAAATACGGCCTTGTGGTGTTTGGGGATGTCGATGCGAAGAGACTCTGGAGGGTGAACGGCGCACGGCCGGGCGATGCATTACTCCTCACGAAGGCGTTGGGAACGGGTATTCTTGTCACGGCAATCAAAGCCGGTATGGCCGAAGCAGAAGAGATCGACGCGGCGGTGACATGTATGCGAACGCTGAACAACCTTCCCGCATGCCTCCCGCCGGAGCAGCTCGGAGCTGTCGTTGCGTGCACGGACGTGACAGGTTTCGGATTGGCAGGACATTTGTTGGATATGTTGGGAGAAAAGTTGGATGTGGAAGTGCTCTTTTCGGAATTGCCCTTTTTGACCGGTGCAAAGGAAAAGACCGAACTCGGGCTGGTTCCGGCAGGAGCGTACAGAAACAGGGAACTCTATGGTTCAAGAGTTCAAAACCGTGGGAACATCGCTGCTTATGAAAGCGATGTCCTTTTCGACCCCCAGACGTCTGGAGGGCTGCTCCTCGCTGTTCCGGAGACGGAGGCTCCTTCTTTGCTTGCCTCGCTTCATCAGGAAGGGTTCAACGAAGCTCGCCGGATAGGTCGTTTCACCGAAGGGACGGGCCGCATCGAGCTTGTATAACGACCCACCCGCCCGGGTTGGACGAACACGCCGTCCGTCACAGGAGTGATTGCCGGTGTGTTCGTCTTCTTCCCGGGAAAACCCCTTCCTCGGAAACCAAGGGGAACTTTTCTCTCATCGGTTTTCTCAGCGAGTCCCTGTTAAGCGCTGTCTCGAAAAATTCCACACAGCCAAATACTGGTCATAGAGAAAAAGGAAGAGATCCTCGACCAGGTCCACATCGGGCAGGGCAAGGGAGAGCGCGTTAGGGGAACGCAGCAGACGTTCTTTCACCACCAGTGGGGTCAGAGGGTCATAGAGAATGATCCAGCCCCCTTTTTCCGCTTCTGCAACGGTTTTTTCAAGGACATCGAGGTTCTCCTCTTTCTGCCAGAGAGTTATCACGTTTACCGGAGGGCGAATGTGGCGTTGTACTGCTGCATCGATCCAAAATGGGAAGATGGAGGTCAGATCGAGGATCGCCGTCTCGCCGAGGAGTTGTCTTCCAACGCCTACGGTACTTTCCAGGCGTGACTGGAATTCCGCGAGGCGCCTTTGGTAATAGAGATAATTTGCAGCGTCGAAAGTGGAGAGAGAGATGAGCACCCGTTGTCCGAGAGCGGGCATCGTGGCCGGATCAAGAAAGAATGCATCACCCTCTTTTCGGAGAAAGGGCATTCGCTCGAAGAGGGGAACGGAACGATATCCCTCGGAGAGGCCGAACTCCACTGCCTCCGTGCCGTCCAGCGCCACTACGCGAGCGTCTGCAGGAACGTTGGTTTTCACGCGAACAAGTCGCCCGTGGTCGTCGTAGCGAGAAAGCGCATGGACGGAGATATGGATTCCTCCGAGAAAGCGAACCATGAGGGAAAGCAACGGTGTCGTCGCCCAAACTTCCTGTCGGCCTGCGGCAAAGGCGTTGCCGGAGAGGATTTCGAACAGAAGAAACAAGAAGACGGTGCTTCTCAGGACGCGCTTTTCGAGAGGCGCTTTTTTTTGTCTCATGGGTTCCTGTTGTGTGTGTTGCTGCACCCAAGCTCGTGTGTAGAAGGGATATGCGTCGCCCCGTAACGAGAGCGTGGAGTGGAAGCCTCTGCGCGTAACAGTGCGTTTCGCACGACGTTGGCGAGGAGGATGCTCACCGTGACAGGACCGATGCCTCCGGGCACGGGAGAGAATGCTTTCAAATGGGACGAGGATGCCGTCTTCGCGTCTCCGACCAAAGTTCCCTCGGGTGTCACGTTCGTGCCTACGTCTACGAGAACGCTCTCGGGCTTCATCTGTATCGCATCGATGACGTGCGCTTTCCCGATAGCGGTGACGACGACATCAGCACATTCGAGGAACATTGCGGGGTTTCTACTTCGACTGTGTACCACCGTCACGGTGGCGTTTTTTTCCAGGAGGAGAAGCGCCAGCGCTCTTCCTACGGAAACGCTCCGCCCCATCACTACCGCAGAAAGACCGTCGAGACGATCCAGCGCATACCATTCGAGCAGCCGTATCACTGCCTCGGCGGTGCAGGGGACGGGAAATCCCTTTTCACCAAGATAGAGTCTCCCCAGGTTCAGAGGATGGAGCCCCTCCACATCTTTTTCCGGGAGCAGTGCACTACGTAAACATATTTCCCATCCTCCGGGAAGAGGATGTTCAATAAAAACGCCGTCTATTTCAGGGTCTGCATTGAGGAGGCGCAAGCATTCCAGGACTTTCCCCTTTTCGGTTGTAGCCGGAAAAGGGAAGATGCGTACCGACATGCCCAATTTCTCTCCGTTCTTCACTTTCTGCTGGAGATAGGCCTCCGATCCGGCGTCATTTCCCACCTGGACAATCGCAAGTCCTGGAGGTGCTTTTCGCGCGCTCTCCAGGTCGATGATTTTCTCGGCACACCAGTTCTTCAATGCGTCCGCCAGTGGTTTACCGCGAAGTTCGAGGGTCATGGGAAGTCTCTCTTCTCAGGAAAGCTGCGCTTCGACGAAATCGGTCGTTTGGAGCGCAAACTTTCGAACCGCCTGAAGGTGTTGTTTCGTTTCTTTTTCGAGGCGGGCAACCTGAAGTTGGTCCCGGATGGCTTTTGTGTTGATGCGTACATTGTAGGCTGCGGTTTGTGCGGCGGAAAGGGCGAACGCAGCAGCGGCACCTGCGTCCGTCAATGCGTTCGGGTTGCCGCGTTCTGCTGTCGCGGAGGCAAGGAGTGCGATGTCGGCGCAGAGGCGAAGCGTCTCAAGGGGGACTTCCGCAGCTTGTAACAGCGCGTCCTGCATGGCATCCGCTCTTGTTTTTTTCTGCTCTTCCGTTTCCTTCGGGAGTTTCATAGCCGCCATAAATTCGTTGAACGCGTCGGCGTCCTCTTTCATGAGTCGAAGAAAGCGAGAGCGCAATACATCGCTTTTTTCTGCGATTGTCTCCATTTCTTTCCAATGGTCTCGAAATTTTTCCTTGCCGAGGGTCAAGCGGGCAACCATGGAAACAAGCCCGGCTGCGGCGGCAGCACCCAAAGCGGCGACCGTTCCTCCGCCGGGTGCGGGAGAATCGGACGCAAGCTCGTCGAAGAACACGGAAAGAGCCATGTCTGCGGCGTTCACTGGTGTTCATCCCCTTTCAGACTTGAGAAACCCATAGTATTTTCCCACAAAAGAGCTGCCCGTTTCCTGTCCGAGGGTTTTGTCAGACGACTTTTTCTCCGGCTTTGTAAACCTCTTCCACGGGGGAAACGCCGGCATGATAGGCAAACAGCGCGGGGCTTTTCCCTGCCAGGAGAAGGAAATCCGCACGTTTTCCTCGATCGAGACTGCCTACAACAGAGGATAGTCCGACTCCATACGCGGCATTCAACGTGGAGGCGACGAACGCTTCCGCGACGGAGAGTCCCATTTGCATTACCGCCAGACCGAAGATGAAGGGCATGGATTCAGTGTAGCACGATCTTGGATTACAGTCCGTGGCGATGGCAAGAGGGACGCCCAGTTCGATCATCTTCCGCGCGGGAGCGTAGGGCTTGCGGAGGCTGTAGGCTGTTGCGGGAAGAAGAATGCCCAATATATTCTTCTCGGCCATTTTGCGGAGGTTGTCTTCGCTTGCCGCGAGGAGATGCTCCGCCGAGAGTGTTCGAAGCTCCGCAGCGAGACCGGCTCCTCCCAGATCGTGGACCTCGTCGGCATGAATCTTGAGCCCGAGGCCGCAGTTTCGGGCTGCCTTGAGAATTCGCCGGCTTTGATCGACCGAGAAGACGCCCTCTTCACAGAAAACGTCACAGAAAAGAGCCACGCCTTGTGCCCGCACGGCGGGCAACATTTCTTC
>NZ_JARKPW010000113.1:0-11496 GCF_029975095.1 Aminiphilus sp. | reverse complement strand
AAGGGTGGCGGTCATGCCCCTTTTCCGCGAAGTCGTTTTCCGACCTCGTCCCACAGGGAATCCGCCACGGATTCCTTGGTTCCGGAGAATTCGGCGACGACACCACTTTCGTCGATGACGGCCACACTGTTGTCCTCCGCGCCGAAGGCGTTACGCCGGCCCGAAACGGGGTTGGCGGCGATCATATCCAATCCCTTTCTGCGCATCTTGGACTGCGCATGGGCGATGAGGTCGTCCGTCTCCGCGGCAAACCCCAGCAGAAACTGATCCGCCCGCTTGCGGCTTCCCACGGCGGCGGCAATGTCAGGGTTCTGTTCCAGGTCCAGACAGAGACGTTCTCTCGATTCGCGCTTGATCTTCCGCGTCTCCTGCTGTGCCGCCCGGAAGTCGCCCACCGCTGCGGCCTTCACGATCACCGTCGCCCACTCGAGCTTCCGCATGACCGCATCGTACATCTCCCGGGCGGAGGTGATGCGAACACACTCCACTCCCGGCGGAGGATCGAGCGGAACGGGCCCCGTCACCAGACAGACTTCGGCGCCCCGGTACCAGGCGGTGCGGGCCATGGCGTACCCCATCTTTCCGGAGCTCGGGTTGCTGAGGAAACGGACGGGGTCCAGAAATTCGAGGGTCGGTCCCGCCGTCACGAGAACACGCACACCCTCCAGATCGCGCTTGGGAGAAAGGGCACGCCACAGTTCCTCCAGGATGACATCCTTGGAGGGAAGGCGTCCGCGCCCTTCGTAGCCGCAGGCCAAATACCCCTCCTCCGGCTCGATCACCCGGTATCCCAATTCGCGACAGCGGACGACGGAGGCCCGTGTGGCCGGATGGTCCCACATGTGCACATTCATGGCCGGAAAGAGCACCACCGGGGCGCGCAGCGCGAGAAGCGTCGCTCCGAGGAGCGTTCCCGCCTCTCCCTGGGCTATCCTGCGCAACGTTTCCGCCGTGCAGGGGACGACGCCACAGGCCTCGGCCCGCTCGGCGAGGCGAATATGGGGGATTTGCGGCCCCCCGTCGTCACTCAAAAAATCGCGCTCGAGCCATACCCGCCGTTCCGACAGGGTGGCGAGCACCATGGGGCTCACGAAACGCTCCGCAGCTTCCGTGAGGATACAGTCCACCTCGTTGCCGCCATGTCGCAGGGCCCGAACGAAATCGGGGACCTTGTAGGCGGAGATGCCCCCGCTCACCCCGAGAAGAATCCGCCGCTTCTCCTTCCACGTCGTCACGACCTCGCCTCCCTTCCGCAGCCGAACGTTCCCGTGCCTTCTCAGGCGGACGGCGATTCGTCGGCGCTCCGAGGTGCGCTTTCCTCCTCGGGAGGAAAGGAAAGAACAAGCGAGCCCGTGGCGAGCTCCCGTATGGCCGAAGAAATGTACTTCTCTCCCGACTCCTCCAGAATATTGCGTCCCTTGCTCTCGCTGAGCTGCCTCGCCCGCTGGCCGAGGACACGGGTGAGCAGGTATTTGTTCTCGATGGGCAATCTACTGAAAAGCTTGTCCAGGTCGCAAAAAATCATGACTGAACCTCCTTGGGATTTCTGTAGCTCTCCACGAGGGCAATGAGCTCCTCCGCAGCGCGTTCGACATTGTCGTTCAAAATCACGTGATCGTACTTCGAGGCCATTTCCATCTCCGTCATGGCGTTTCTCAGGCGGAGGGAAAGGTCTTCGGATGTCTCGGTGCCCCGCTCCCGGAGCCGATCGGAAAGCTCATCCACGGAGGGCGGAGCGATGAAGATGAGCACCGCATCCGGACAGGCATCGCGTACGGAGAGCGCTCCCTGGACGTCGATCTCAAGGACCACATCGCGGCCGCGCTCCAGCTCTCGCCGCACGTCTTCGGCACGGGTTCCGTAGTGATGGTCGTGCACAAAGGCCCATTCGAGAAATTCTCCGCGATCGCGAGTTCGGTCAAAGATCTCTTCCGTGACGAACCAGTAATCGATGCCGTTCCGCTCCCCTTCCCGGGGATGTCGTGTCGTGCAGGAGACGGAATAGGCGAGCCCGGGAACCCGGTCGAAAAGGACCTTCCGAAGGGTTCCCTTTCCGGCGCCGCTCGGTCCGGAGATGACGAAGAGTACCCCTCTATTCCTCCTCGCCATCGTCCCCTCCCACTTCGAAGCGATGGGAGAGGGTCTCAGGCTGAAGCGCGGACAGGATCACATGATTGCTGTCCGTCACGATGACCGCCCGGGTCTTTCTCCCCTGCGTGGCGTCAACGAGCCTGCCCGCTTCTCTCGCTTCCTCCTTCAGGCGCTTGATCGGAGCGGAGGCGGGACTGATGATGCCCACGATGCGTTCGCCCACCACCATGTTGCCGAAACCAATGTGAACCAGACGATATCCCATGTCTCTCACTCCGCGTTCTGAATCTGTTCTCTCAGGCGCTCGAGATCGCTCTTCGCCTCGACCGCGACCCATCGCAACTCCGCGTCCGCCACCTTGGACGCGATGGTGTTGATCTCCCTGTTCATTTCCTGAAGGAGGAAGTCAAGCTTCTTGCCGCTCCCTTCCTCGCCATCAAGGATATGCAGGAATTTTTCAAGATGGCTCCGGGAGCGGGAGATCTCTTCGGCGATGTCCCAGCGATCGGAGAGAAGAGCCATCTCCTGAAGCAAACGTCCCTGATCGGGGAGAGAACCGCACTCCACCGCAAGAAGCGTCACCCGCTCCACCATGGACCGGAAGGCATTGTCCCTCATTTCCGGCCAGCGTCGCTCAATGAGGTCGATCCGTTCCTCGAAGAGGCGCAAATGGCCTCGTACATCCTCCTCAAGGTGCTCGCCCTCGGTTCGTCGCATGGCATTCCATTGCGCAAGGGCATCGTCGAGAGTGGAACGCAGGGCTTCCTGGATGGCCTCGTCCGATGCGTCCTGGGAATCCGCCGCACCTCCCACGACACCGGGAAGGGTGAGAAGACTTTCCCAGCGAAACTCCCCGGGAAGACCCAGAGACGTGCGCAGGGCGTCAATTTTACGAACGTAGGCTTCGAAGATCTCTTCGTTGATGAGAGCGCTCTTTGTGGCAAGGGCGAGGCGAAGCTCCACGCGAAGCTGAGCTTTCCCCCGGCGGAACGCCTGGCGTACCCTTTGTTGCAGCGCATGTTCGGCATGCCCCACTTCCCGGGGAAGGCGAACGCTCACTTCCTGGAACCGATGATTGACGCTGGATATTTCGACGGCAAGGGATCCCCATTCTCCCTCGCATTGAGCACGCCCGAATCCTGTCATGCTGCGCAGCACACTACACACTCTCCTCCCAGGGCTTCTCGTTCAAACGTGCGGCGATCCTTCGGAGAAGAACGTCAAGACCGTCTCCCCGGAGAGCGCTCACGGCAACCACCGTCTCTCCTGCTCCGACAAGCCTCTCCTGAATTCTCTCCAGAAACACGGCATCGACGAGGTCGGCTTTGTTGAGCACCAATATTCTGGGCACCGTTCCGGCGCCGATGTCGAAGAGCATCTGCTGCACCGTTTGGAGCGTCTCCGTCACGTCCGGGGAGGCCACCTCCAGCACAAGCAACACGAGATCCGCCGCCGCGACTTCTTCGAGGGTCGCACGAAACGCCGCCACCAACGCCGGTGGCAACTTCCGGATGAATCCCACCGTATCCGCCATCAGGATCTCCCGTCCTCCGGGGAGCGTCACGCGACGCACCGCCGTGTCCAGGGTAGAAAAAAGCTGATCCTTGGCGAGGATGGAGGCATCTCCCGAAAGAGTCCGCAACAACGTGGACTTTCCGCTGTTTGTGTACCCCACAAGGGCGACCGTGGGAAATCCGGAGCGGGAACGTCGTTTCCGCTGATATTCCCGGCGCTGCCGCACCACCTGGAGCTTCTTGTCGATATCCCGGATACGCCTCTCCAGTTTCCGTCGATGCCGCTCGAACTCTGTCTCCCCGGGACCTCTGGTTCCGATGCCTCCACCCGTCCGGGACATCTGCTGCCCCAGGCCCTTCAGAAGGGGAACCTCATAGCGGCACCGGGCGAGCTCCACCTGAAGTTTCGCCTCCGCGGTGTGCGCCCTGGCCTGGAAAATCGTGACGATGACGCCGGGACGGTCCTGGATTTCCAGACCGGTTCGCTTCTTCAGATTGAGCACCTGGCCGGGCGTGAGAGCATCATCGAAGACGAGAACGCCCGCATCAAGGGAGCGCGCCATCAGTGCCGCCTCCTCCGCCTTTCCCTGCCCGATAAAAAAAGCGGGATCGGGAGCCGCTCGCCTCTGCACCACCGTTCCCACCACGCTGATTCCCACGTTCTCCAGGAGAAGCAGGAGTTCTTTTTCGAGAAGCACTCGCAGATCTTCTTCTCCGGGGCGTTCGAGAAAGACCGTGAGCGCTCTCCGCTTGGAGAGGGAGCTATCCTCCGGCACGAAAATCCGCCTCCATGGACTGCAGACGCCGTTCGAGTTCCTCCAGGATCCACTGACGCCGTCCCTTCTCGGAGCACCCCTCCGGCGCCTGCTCGGGATAGATCGTCTCCCCGTACACGACCCTGAGCTTGCCCGGCCTGGGGAATCCCGCTCCGGGGGGCATGGCGCGAAACCCTCCGTCCACGAAGACGGGAAGAACCGGCGTCATGGTCCTGCTCGCGAGCAATGCCACACCGCCCTCCAGTTTCTGCAACCGGCCGTCCTTGGAACGGTGGCCTTCGGGAAAGAGCACCACACTTTCTCCGGACTCGAGAAGCTCCAGAAGAATCTTCAGCACGACTCCCGCACGCTGGCTGTCCTCCCTCGCCACCGGGACCGCTCCCACGGCGGAGACGACGAAACCGATGAAGGGAACCCGAAAGAGTTCCTCCTTCGCGAGAAACCGGAGCCTTTCCGGATAGGAAACGCCGACGGCGATGGGATCGAGATGACTGCAGTGATTCGAAGCGATGATGAGAGGTCGCCGCTGCGGCACGCCTTCAAGACCTGAAACACTGCATCGGTGATACAGAAGAAGATAGAGCTTGCAGAAGAACCGGACGAGAAAATACTTGAGGGTTTTCATGGAGAGGACCTCACGTGCTTCGTCGTGCGGCGACCATATCGAGGAGGTGCTGTACCACTTCTTCAATGGAAAGACCGTCCGTATCCAGGATCACCGCATCGGGCGCCGCCCGCAGCGGCGCCACCTCCCGCTCCGAATCGATCCGGTCCCGACGGCGGACATCCTCAAGAACCGTCTCAAGGGTACAGGACTCCCCCCGTTCCCGAAGTTCCTTCCATCGGCGCGACGCCCGCTCCTCCTGGGAGGCGGTGAGAAAGATCTTCAGCGTCGCCCGGGGAAAGACCACCGTTCCCATATCCCTTCCATCGGCGATGAGTCCCTGTTCGCCTGCCTGGTCGCGCTGCAGATCCAGGAGCTTCCGCCGCAGGGACGGCAGAGCCGCATAGGCCGAGACGACCGCATCGACCCTGGGCGAACGGATGGACTGCGTCACGTCCTCTCCATTGACCAGAACAGCGTTCGTCTCCAGCTTCACCGTCACCGCCGCCAGCTCGGCGTCAAGGACGGCCCCCTCCACGGGAGGAATGTTCTTACGATGCAGAAAAAACGCGAGGGCACGATAAAGCGCCCCCGTGTCGAGAAAAGGGATCCCGAGTTCCTCGGCGATTCTCCTCGACACGGTGCTCTTGCCGGATCCAGCCGGTCCGTCGATGGTGATGAGCATTCCCATGAATGACGTCACTACTCCCCTACCTGAAATTCCTCGTCCACCTGGGAGATCAGATCGACGATCTCGGACATGAGTTCCTCCACATCGGAGATACCGAGACGTTCCAGCGCGTTCTCCGACAGATAGTACTGAAGGCCGTCCGCACCCACGCCGATGCCGAGCATGAGACAGAGCACATTCGCCACGTGGATCACATCCACGATGGAACGGATGACACCCTGTTGTTCCTCGTACGCTTCCGGCTCGTGGTGGTATCTGGCCGCAGCCATGTACGACTCCGGAAGGTTCCACTGTTCGAGAATGAGTCCGCCCACGAGGGCATGGTCGAACCCGAGCACCTGGCGCTCCGCGTCCATGAAGGGCACCTGCTCCTCTTCCACGAGGCGCACGATGATCCCGTAGCCGAAACGGACGAAATCGTTGAGCACGATCTTTCCCAGATCGTGCAGCATGCCCGCTACATAGGCCTCTTCTTCTTCCACCTTGCACTTTCTGGCGATGTGTTTCGCCGCGAAAGCGACACTGAGGGAGTGCTTCCACAAAAGCCCTCTGTCCAAAGCGTAGCCGGAGAAGGAACTGTCCATGAACTTGTAGACCGACGCGGCGAGCACGATGCTCTTGACGGTCTTGAACCCGAGAAGCGCAATCGCTTCAGTGACGCTCACGATACGGCGGGGCAACCCATAATAAGCGGAATTGGCAAGCCGCAAGATACGGATGACGAGTCCCTCGTCCTTGGAAAGACGATCGGCGACATCCGATGCGCTGCTCTTCGGATCGTCGAGTTTCTTCAACGTGTCCACCACAAACTGGGGCAACGAGGGGATATCCTTCACACGTTTCAGGACCCTGCGCTGAATCAGTTCGCGGGTTCGTTCGTCAAGTCCCTGCATCCTCTCCCCTCCCGGCGAATAGGCATTTCGAACTAGATCCTACCACCTAGAGCAATCATACGACACAACTCTTCCCGGGTAAACAGCCGCCATGCCCCCGATTGAAGTTCGGCGAGTTCGAGTTTGCCCACGGCGACGCGGACAAGACGCCGAATCCGTAATCCCAAGGCTCTGGCCATGACGCGGATCTCCCGCTTCTTTCCTTCCTGGAGATCGACCCGAATCCAGGAGGACTTCTCAGCACCCCAGAGCGACTCCACGAGAACGGGCACGACGATCCTGCCCTCCATGAGGATGCCTTTTCTCCACTGCTGCAGCGTTCTCGCGTCCACCGGCGCGGTCAGGCGCACGTGGTAGCGCTTGATCACGCCGAAGGAGGGGTGCATGATTTCCTGGGCAAAATCGCCGTCGTTCGTGAGAAGCAACAGTCCTTCGGAGTCTTTGTCCAGCCGCCCCACCGGGAAAAGCCCCTGCTCGACCAGGGAGGGAGGCAGAAGATCCAGCACGGTTTTCTCGAAGCGATCCTTGCAGGCGCAAACCACACCGGGTGGTTTGTGAAAAACCACGTAGAGCTTTTCCGTCGGGGAGGCGACGACGCCGTCCACCAAAACGAGATCCGTTCCGGGGAGCACGCTTCTTCCGGGTTCCCGCACCACCTCTCCGTTCACCCGGACTCTTCCTGCGAAAATCAGCGTGTCCGCGGTCCTTCGGGACCCTACGGCACAAGAGGCGAGATACTTGTTCAGCCGCATGGCCGTCCCCTCCGGGCGGAAAGAATGCACGGAGTCATTCCCCCTCGCCCTCCGTCGAAAAGGAGGAGACGCCGTCGGTCGTCTCTGAGGCGTTCGCGAGTTCGTCTTCGAGCTCCTCCCGGGAGGGAAGGGCTGCGATGGAATCGAGTCCGAAAAGCTCCATAAAGCGGTCCGTCGTCCGGTAAAGGAGTGGGGTTCCCGTCCCCTTCTTTCTCCCCGCCACGCGAACAAGCCCGTGTCCCAGGAGAGTCTCCACCACACGATCCGATCTCACTCCCCGGATCTCCTCAATCTCCGAGCGCGTCACAGGTTGATTGTAGGCGATAACCGCCAATGTTTCCAAGGCGGCCTTGCTCAGGCGTATCCTGTTGCTCCCCGCCACATCGCGAAACCGGAGAAGCACTTCCTCAAGGTCGGAAGAGGTGACCATCTGCCATCCTCCGGCCAGGGCAAGAAGGGTCAACCCGTGTCGTTCCGCTCCGTAGTGGTCCCGCAGGGAGGACAGGGCCGCTTCCACGGAGGCCGTGGAACTCCCCGTGGTCTCCGCGAGTTCCGCCGTGGAGACCGGCTCGGAGGCGATAAAGAGAATCGCCTCGACGGTTCGTTCCAGGGCTGTCAGAAAAGGCTGCACCGGCCCTTCTCCGCTACAGGGCGACGACGGTGACATGACCGAACAGTTCCTTCTGAAACATGCGAAGTTCCCCCAGACGACTCAGCTCCAGGAGTGCAAGAAGACAGAGCACCAGCACCGATTTCGTCGGTGCCGGGGCAAGCAGCTCCTCCAACGTCACTTCTCCGCGCTCGTCGAGAAGATCCCGGATCTCCTGCATGCGCGTCTCCACCTGGGTCTCCTCGGGAACCGCCATGGGAACGCCTTCCCAGGCGAAATCCTCGTAGCCTTCTTCGTCACCCTGAGCACCGCCCCGTTTCCGGTCGAGCAGGCGCCACCAGAGACGGGAAAGCGCATAGAGATCCCCCAGATCGTAGATGGGCGGCCCTTCGTCGGCTCCCAGGCGGGAGAAAAAGGCGCTGCGCGCCCGAAACCGCTCGCCGAAAACCTCCGCCGCCTTCCGGTAGGGACGGTAGCGGGAAAGGGTCCGGACCAGGTCTTCCGGAGCATCGTCCTCGTCCTCGGGGAGCATCGCCGTCTCCCGGTCGGGAAGGAGCGCATGCACCTTCCCGAGCAGAAGGCGTGCCGCAAGAGAGAGGAATTCCGCCAATTCCTTGATGGTCGTGCGTTCCGTCTCGGAAAGGTACTTCCCATACAGGGAAATGACCTCCCAGACGCGAATGGTGGAGACCTCGATGGAACGGGATTCCACAAGTGCACACAGCACATCCAGCGGTCCGGCGAACGAACCCGTCACCACTTCATAGGACACGGCACCCGCTCCTGTCGCGTCGTTCCCGGCTCAAGAGAGCGGAGACCACTGAAATCTCCGCAAAGACTCGCCGCACCTGTTCCTACAGGACAAGCCCCATGGCCTGCTTCACTTCGTTCATCGTCTCCACAGCGACGAGCCGGGCCTTCTTCGCCCCCTCCGCCAGAATGTCCATCACTTCGTCCCCGTGGTTCTCGTAGTGACGTCGTCGCTCCCGAATCGGATCGAGCAGGGTGTTCACGTTGTCCCGGAGCACTTTCTTGCAGTCGATGCAGCCGATTCCCGCAGTGCGGCACCCCTGGGCAAGTTCCTCGCGGCAGGCCGCATCGGCGGTGAACACCTTGTGCAGATCCCAGACCGGGCATTTTTCCGGATCTCCCGGATCGGAGCGGCGCTCCCGGGCAGGATCGGTCATCATGGTCCGGAGTTTCTCCCAGATGACCTCGGCACTGTCGGAGATGTTCAGGGAGTTGTCGTAGGATTTGCTCATCTTCCTTCCATCCGTCCCCGGTACCTTGGGAAAGGGTGTGAGCAGAATGTCCGGCTCGGGGAAAACCTCGCCGAAGAAATTGTTGAACCGTCGCACGATCTCCCGGGTAATCTCCAGATGCGCGGACTGATCCTCCCCCACAGGCACCTTGTGCGCCTTGTAGAGAATGATGTCCCCCGCCATGAGGACGGGATAGCCGAGAAACGCATAGTTTCCCAGGTCCTTGTTCTTGAGATTGAGGATCTGGTCCTTGTAGGTGGGACACCGCTCGAGCCAGCCCAAAGGCGTGATCATGGAGAGAGCCAGATGGAGTTCCGCGTGCTCCGGCACGTGGGACTGAATGAAGATGGTGCTCCGCTCGGGATCGAGGCCGGAGGCGAGCCAGTCGAGAAGAACCTCCCGGCAGTTGCTCCGCACCTTGCTCACGTCGGCATAGTCCGACATGAGGGCGTGCCAGTCCACAATACAATAGAAGCACTCATAGCCGTCCTGCATGCGAACCCAGTTCGTCAGCGCTCCTGCCAGATGCCCGAGATGCAGTTTTCCCGTAGGGCGCATGCCGCTGAAAACACGTTCCTTCACTTCCGATCACCTCTTGTTTTCCGCCGATTCACAGCGGTTCTCCGATACACACACATCTCTTTGAATCATCTCATGACGCTTACGTGACGCTTACGTGACGCTTACGCGGAAAACATCCGCCGCGGAAGAGGAAAAACTTCCGTCTCAAGCCCCGTCATTTCTCGGACCGCCATGGCGAGATGTTTCATGGACCATTCCTCCATCTCGCCATGGTCGACCACGACGAGATCGAGTCCGTGCCACAGGGCATCCGAACGATCATGATACTTGAGATCGCCCGTTACGTACACGTGCGCTCCCGATGCGGAGGCGGCTCTCCAGAAACCGCCACCGGAACCGCCCAGAAGGGCCACCCTGGAAACAACGCGGCGGGGGTCGCCGTACGCCTGAACCCAGGAAATGTTCCACGCCTCCCGGAGCCTCACGCAGAAGTCCTGCAGGGGGATCGCCACATCAAGGAAACCGACGGCCCCGTCACCCCAGAGTTCGACCTCCGTTGCAGGCAGGAGGGGCCGCACGTCCCTCAGAGAGAGCGCGCTCGCCAGGGCGACGTTCACACCGATGCGGGAGCGATCCCAGTTGGTGTGAAGAGCGACGAGGGCGATGTGATGCGCTAGGCTCCTCTCGATGATCCGTCCCTCCCGCGTATCGAGGAGCACGTTTTTCAAGGGGTGCAGAAAAAGGGGGTGATGGCTGAGGAGCAGCGAGCACCCCTTTTCGGCGGCGCGCTCCACGATTTCTTCAGTGACATCCACGGCCACGGCGATTCGTTTTACGGACCAGGAAGGCGCCCCGACGAGAAGCCCCACATTGTCCCAGGGCTCCGCTCCCGAAAGAGGCGCGATCCGATGTACTTCCTCCAGGATTGCGTCCACTCGCTTCTCCATCGCCTCTCGCCACCTCCCCGGTCATACGAAAAAAGCCACCGCTCGGTGGCTTGGCATTCGTGATTCTGGTGGGCCCACCTGGACTTGAACCAGGAACCTTCCGGTTATGAGCCGGTGGCTCTAACCACTTGAGCTATGGGCCCGCAAGCACGCACAGAAAACGGCTTTCCCCAGGAAAGCCCAGAAAAGCCGTCGATCCGTCACTTTTGCTCTATATGGATGCACCCGACAGGGCAACTGTCTACAGCTTCGGCGGCACACTCCGAACCTTCGGGGCGAATGACTCTCGCTTTCCCCGCGTCCTCGTTCAGTTCGAACACGTCCGGGCAGATCTGAGAGCACACGCCACATCCGATGCATTCGTCCGCATCAAGCGTTACGACCATGATTATGGTCACCTCCTTCCGCGGGACGATTGTAGCGCAGGTCATGACCCGCGTCAAACCGGATCCGGACACGCCGCAGTGCGTTTCAGCGGGGTGCCACGTCGACCTTTGCCACACCCTCCGCGTTGGAGAGACGAAGCAACGCCGTGTATTCCGGAACGGCTTTCTTTTGAGGCTCCGTGGAAACCAGGAACACGCCCACTCCCGCGACCTTCGCTCCGAATTCCTGGGCAACCTGGAGCATTCCCGCTGCGGTGCTTCCTCCGCGCATGAAATCGTCCACGATGAGCACCCGGGAATCACGTTCGAAATGGCGCATTCCCATGTACATGGTCCGCACATCTCCTCCCGCAGTGGGATAGTGCACCGCCACGGCGGGCCCGTCGCTCGCCCTGTTGCGGAAGCGACACACCGCCAGCGGAACCCCCAGGGCATAGGCCGTGAACAT
>NZ_JARKPW010000107.1:0-6488 GCF_029975095.1 Aminiphilus sp. | reverse complement strand
GCATGCTCCGCGCTCGCCGGGAGGAATTGCAGCGGGATGTGAAGCGCATGGAGAGCATCCTCCACCGGAGTGTGGAGATGATCCAGAAGATTCGCGTCGCCATGGAGATCATCCATTCCCGCATGGAGGACATGCAGGATGTCACGCAGAGCCTGGACGCGAAATCCCTCATGCTCGCGCTGCAGTTTGTCGAGCGGGATCGCCTGCGCCTTGCCAGGGACATTCACGACGGTCCGGCGCAGCAGTTTTCCGGGGTGCTCCTCCTGCTCGAAATGGTCCAGCGCCTCGAGGAGCTCGGCGAGAAGGACCGTGCGGCGGAAGAACTGGCGAAGGCGAGGAACACGCTGGGAGAGTCCCTGGGAGACATGAGAACGCTCCTGTGGCAATTGCGCCCTGTCGGCATCGGGGAAGGCCTGCGGGTTGCCCTGCAGCGGTTCACCGATCAGGTGAAGGGGCGTTACGCTGTTCCCTGTGTGCTCCGAATGGAGGGAAATGACGTCCGCATCGGCCAGCTCATCGCGGCCAATGCATTCCGGATCGTCCAGGAGGCGGTGGCGAACGCGGTGCTCAAGGGAAGAGCGCGAAACATCGTCGTCTCCTGCAGCGTCGGGAATGATGTATTGCGCCTCAAGATCGTTGACGACGGCTGTGGTTTCGATGTGGAGGAGGTTCTCGGAAAGGCCAGGAACCGAGAATGCTATGGTCTCGACAACATGCAGGAACGTGCCCGCCTTGCGGGGGGCACGTTCCGGATCGAAAGCCGGCCGGAACGGGGAACGAAGGTGACTGTGGAGCTACCGCTGTGGGAGGGAAACGACGATGGAAAAAATCCGCATAGTGCTTGCCGATGATCACAGGCTTTTTCGTGATGGTATGCGCCGTCTCCTGGAGCTCGAGCCGGATCTCGAAATCGTCGGCGAAGCCGGTGATGGTATCGAGGCGGTACGTGTCATCCGGGACGTGCAGCCCGACATCGTGCTTCTGGATGTCTCCATGCCAAAATTGAGCGGCATCGACGTCGTCCGGGAGCTCCGCAGCGTTCGGGAGATGAAGAGGGATCCCAAATTCGTGGCCATCACCGCCCATGATGACGAGGAATATCTTCGCTCCCTCTCGGCGGTGGGGGTGCACGGATATGTGCTCAAGTCCTCGGGAATGATGGAACTGCTCTCGGCGGTCCGCTCCGTCGCCAGAGGTGAACCCTACGTGGACCAGAAAGTGGCGGGGCGGCTTCTCACATCTTTTCATGCCCGGCGGGAGGAGGCGGACATTCTCGCCGACCTGACTCCCAAGGAGAAGGAAGTGCTCTATTGGGTCTCCCAGGGAATGAGCAATCAGGATGTGGCGAACCGGATGGTCCTTTCCGAGAAGACCGTCAAAAATCATGTGAGCCACGTTCTCCGGAAACTTGATCTTCGTGACAGGACCCAGGCGGCGGTGCTGGCTTGGAAACTCGGGCTCGCTCAGGCGGACCCGAGGGCCTTTGCCGTCGCAAGGGAGGCCCATGCGGAAGGAGAGGAATAGGAGGGGCGGAGGGGGCGTCCTGCGTCGCCGGTGTACATTGACGGAGAATTGTCCTGCGAGAGGTCTCCAGAAGCGTTTTCAGAAGAGGCGGGGTGCTCCTCGCCTCTTCTGCTGCGAAAAAAGGCGGTCCCCCTTTGGAGCGGCACATCGCTCGCAAGGGGGACCGCCTTTCGTTTTCGGGTCTACCGGCTGACAGAGGAAAAGAAGGACGTGCTCCTTCGCCTGCAGAAGGGATGTGCCGCCGGTCTGCGCTGCGGAGCAGGATCAGCTCGCGGCTTGTTGTTTTGCGGTCAGGGCCGACAGCGTGCTTGCCAGCCAGGAATACTGCTGGTTGAGCTTTGCCAGGGTCACTTCCATTTGGCTGTACTGGTCGAAGAGGCCGCGCTGCTTGATGGAAAGCTGTTGTTCGAATCTGCTGATGCGTTTGTCGATGCTGGTGATCTGCGAGTTCAGATGGCTGATCTGGCTGGCGACGCGTCCTTTGATGGTGACGGCGGAGCCGACGGCGATCTGGGAGCTGTCCACGAGGTTTCCGAAGTAGGTGTCCATGTTGGTCATGGCGGCGGTGAGCAGGTTGCCCACGTAGGCGGACGTGTCCTGGACGTGGTGTGTCGCGTCCAGGGGGTTCGACACGTCGATGCCGAGCTTCTTCAGGACGCCGTTCGGATCCTGGAGGGTGATGTTCGCGTCGATGTCCGTGCTCGCGATGGAGAGCACGTTGTCGATGATGGTGCTCCTGACGCGGATGCGGTCACCGGACGCCTCGTCCTTGGCGAGGTTGATCTTGGCGTTGACGTCCGCCAGAGTGTCCGTGGCCTTGACGGTGATCCGGGCCTGCTTTCCGCCGACGCTGATGAGGAAGTCCCCTCCGGCGAAGTCCGTCTTCAGTTGATTGAGCGGCGTGGTGGAACTCCCCAGGGCGTCGGTCATCCACTGATCCATGAAGGGCAGGGAGCCCGGAGTGGCTGCGGCCATGAAGGCCTCCTTGTCGAAGACCAGTTTGCCGCTTTTGCCGTAGTCCGTCTTTTCGGTGGAGATGCCGATCTGGGAGAGCTGTTTCAAAGGCCCCAGGATGTTCAACGGATCCGTTACGAGGCGGCGGAGCTGGGACTTGGTCTGCCAGAGCAGGGAATCGCCGTGGAGAAGACCGAACTTTTTGTAGAAATCGTCGCTCCGCTTGGGATCGTCCTTGGCGAGGCTGTCCACCGCGGACTCCTCGGAAAGGCGGACGTTGATCCACTCCATGGCGTCGTTGTAGGCCGCGACGAATTCCTCGATGGATTCGACGGCCTTTTCCATGTCCGACACCACGTCCAGCGTGACTTTTCCCGGTCCCTGCAGATTGAGGGTGACGCCGCCGATAAGGTCGTCGATGGTGTTGCTGGAACGGGTCACCCGGACTCCTTCGACGAGAAGTTCCGCGTTCTGAGCGGCGGTGTAGTGGTCGGCGTCGTTGAGGTTCAGGCCGAGGGCGGCGATGATGTCATCCCCCGTGCCGGGCTCCAGGAAGAAAACGCTCTGGTCCACCTTCGGGTTGCCCAGGGTCACCGTGAGGGCTGTTCCGTCCGCCGGGCCGGCGAGCCACGTGATCGTTCCCGTATTGGCGTCGTAGGTGTAATCGGCCCCCTCCTCGTAGGTCACGCCTCCTCCTGAGATGGAGATCGACGTGGGGAAAAGCCCGGAAGGCGGGAGCGTCAGGGTGTTCGTGGCGGCTTTGGTGATGTTCTGTGTCGCCGCATAGGTGACGTCGTACTGAACCCCTGCGGGAGGTTTGCTGCCTCCGGTGAGCCAGGTGATCTTCCCTGTAGACTGGTTGTAGGTAAAATCCGTTCCGGACTGGTAGGTGACGGCTCCGTATTTGAGTTGGAGGATGTCAGGAAAGGCACCGCCGGAAGTGCGGAAAGGAACGGCGTCCACATCGCCGGAAGCACTCCGCGTGAGCTTGCCCTCCGTGATGGAGATGGTGTTGGTGCCGCTTGCCGCGCTGGAGATCACGAGGCGGTTGTCGATGAGTTTGGAGGTAACGCCCACGCTCGCTCCGCTCGCCGCGTCGGTGGCTCGGGCGATCATCTGGTTGATCGCCCGCAGGCTGTCCGACGCAGCGACGCTGATCTCCGCCACCTTGTCCCCCACGCGGATGGAGAAGGTGCCCGTCAGGCCGAGCGCCTCGGAGGCGCTGTCGAAGCGGGTGCCGATACGGGTCTCCGCCACGGCTTTCTGGAGCACTTCGATGTTCCACCTGCCGATGTAGGCTTCCGTGGTGGCCGTGGCGGTGAGGATAGCCGCGTCGGAAACGCCGGTGGTGAGCGACGTGATCTCTGCCTGTTTCATCTTGTACGTGGAAGGCTGCTTCAGGACCGTGAGGGCATTCCGCGCACCCTTCAGAACGGCGGAAAACTCCTCGTAGAGTTTCACCTTGAGACGCAGGGTGTCCTGCTGGGTCTCCCAGAGTTCCACGGGTTTGCGCGCTTTTTCCATGATCTTGTCGATCATGTCTCCCCAACTGATACCGGAGCTGACTCCTGGCATGGAGAAGAGCGGTTCGTTGTAATCTGCCATCGTGTTGTCCCTCCCCGGAAACGGCCTCGTCGATGTTTTCCTCATGGGGGAGGCCGAAATACCCCCTATCATCCCTTGTATCGGTTACGGCGGGTCGGCTCTTGATCCGGAGGAGGGCATTTCTTCATGTCGTCTTCCAGGCGCCGTTCCGTTTCCAAACGCTCGTTCTCTCGGGTATGCACGAGTATTCCCTTTACGGGCATCGGTGAAGAGCGTCGAACCTTTCCTCGCGAGGAAGTGTTTGTCTCGCGAACAAGGGTTTTCGGTTCCGTGGTAGAATAGTCCGCATGTCATGGAACATGCGGTGCGCGGTACAGGCTGCCTGTTGTAGGAGAATGATGTGTCATGCAGGGACGAACGGAAGTTCGAGGGCGGTGTCGTCTGAGGAGGGGTGGCCTTGCGAATCTACGTGGATGACCAGGAGTGGACGGAGCAGACGTTCCCCGAAGAAAAGGACGCGCTCTGGAGAGAGATCGCCCAGCGGATCGGTCGCGAGGGACGTGTTCCCTGTGAGGTTCGGGTCGACGGGGAGTTTCTGGACCAGGAAGCGTTCGCATCGCTTTCGGGTGGCAACGAAGTGCGCATTCGGACCGAATCGCTTCGGGAACTTCTTCGGGATTCTCTGGAACAGGCGAAACACTACGTTCCTGCACTTGTAAGCGGACTTAGCGCCATTGCCGACAGGTTCGAGGCGGAAAAACCCCAGGAAGCTCTTACGCTGCTCCATCAGGCGTCGGAGGGAGTGGAATGGCTGTTCAAGGTTCTCGAGAACACCCGCATGCTTTCCGGTATTGAAGAAGGGGAGATCGGCGACGGAGATTTCGCCGCGTCGCGGAACAGCCTTGCGCTCACGCTTCAGGTTGTCGTGACCGCCCTTGAAGAGGGGCGCTATTTTGAAACGGCCTATAAGATTCGGGAGGAACTGCTTCCGGTGGTGACGCACATGGGAACCTATGTCGACGCCATGTCTCAGCTCGTGGGGAATCGTGTGCAATAGCATGGCGGGAGAAAGGGATTTTCTTCGGTGACCGTACGGAAGGGAATTGCTCTCTTTCTGGGGCTCACGGCGGCGGTGAGCGCTGCCGTGCTTTTTGCCACGGTGGACAGGACGACGCTCCACCTTCTCCTCGGGGCGAAGAAGGAAGGGTTGCTCCTTGCCCTAGGGGTGATTATCGTTGCGTGGAGCTGTGATACGCTGCGGTTCTGTTATTTCGCGAAAGCGGCGGGGGAGCGGGTCCCTCTCAAACTGGGACTGTCTCTCACATGGCTCAATTATTTCGGTTCCGCCATCACGCCCATGCAGGGCGGCGGGGGTCCCTTCCAAATGTACGTGCTCTACAAGAGAGGTGTTCCCATCGGAAAATGCGTGGCCATAACGCTCACGAGGACCCTGATCACTCTTTTCCTGCTGGGGTTCTTCGCCCCTCTGGCGTTGATCTTCCGCCCCGAATTTTTCAAGGGACGGATTTTCATCAAGGGCATCTTCACCTGGGTTCTCTTCTTTGTGATCTGTTCGTGGGTGCTGGTGATCTGCAGCATTCTCTACCCGAAGGTCATCAAGCGCCTCGGCAGTTGGGTCACCCTCGTTCTCAACCGCCTGGGCTTCCTCAAGAAGCGGTACAACCTCTCCATCGTCCGGCGCATCTACAAGGAAATCGACAACTACCGCGAGAACTTCCGCCTCTTCTTCTCCGGCGGGTTGCCCCACTTCATTCTCGGTGTCGTTTTTTCCTGTCTGCATCTTCTCTGCCTCTTCTCCGTGCTGCCCTGCCTCATCTGGGCGGTAGGCCTTCCCGTGCACTACTTCGAGGCTCTTATGGTGCAGGCTCTTTTCATGTTCGTGCTCTATTTCGTTCCCACGCCGGGGGCGAGCGGTGTTGCGGAAGGCGGGGGCGCGGCGATCTTCAAATTGCTCGTGCCGTTGAACCTGGCGGGTGTCATGGCGATTTCCTGGCGGTTCTACACGGAATACCTGGCGATCTTCATGGGAGGTATCGTGGCGGTCAAGTTCCTGGGCTGGGGCATCACCGAGAAGATCCTGAACGAAAGCAGGCAGGAAAAAGAGGAGACGAACGGAGAGAATGCAGAAGCCCAGTGACGTCTCAACGTCGGTGCCCCTGGGAGCGTGGGCGTTTCGCCTTCGCGGGGGGGCATGGAGTCTTGCCTACGTGGTTCTGCTCGGCCTGGCGCGCCCCACGCTCCCGAGTCTTCTGGCGGGGTTGGTGTTCGTGTTTTTGGGGCAGATGCTCCGTTTTTGGGGGGTCGGGTGCATCGTCCGCTACCGCGGGGAAAAAGTGGGTGCGGAGCGGCTGGTCACCTGGGGGCCCTTCGCCTTCGTCAGGAACCCGCTGTACTTGGGCAACGGCCTGCTCGGCCTCGGATGGGCTGTCGCGGGCAACACCCTT
>NZ_JARKPW010000079.1:0-2529 GCF_029975095.1 Aminiphilus sp. | reverse complement strand
AGCGGATCTGGGCGGAGGCCACGTCTTCGAAGTTGGAACGCACGGAACTTCCCATGGCGGAAATATCGACGATTTCCGAGTGGACGAGGGAGAGGATGATGTCGATATCGTGGATCATGAGATCAAGGACGACTCCCACGTCGCTTATCCGAGGAGAAAAGGGACCGAGCCTCCGAGACTGGAGAAAGAGGGGCGCATGCACGATATTGGCCACATGTTGCATCGCGCTGTTGAAACGCTCGATGTGTCCCACCTGAAGGACCAGGTTTCTTTCCGCCGCGATTCGCAGAAGGACTTCGGCTTCCTCGACCGTGGACGTGACAGGCTTTTCGACGAGCACGTGAATGCCTTTTTCAAGAGCCTGTCGGGTGACATCGTAGTGGGCATGAGTGGGTACCACGATACTGACCGCATCGGGCTGCGCTGCGGCGGCAAATTCCTCGAAACTGAAGAAATGGGGTACCCGCAGCGTTTCGCCGACAGCACAGGCCCGTTCTTCGTTAGTGTCCACGACGCCGACGAGCTGCGTCCCCAGAATTTCCGTATATACGCGGGCATGATGGCAACCGAGGTGCCCCACTCCGACAACGCCGACACGTACCGGACCCATACCGACCACGCTCCATCTCCTTCGATCTTCTATTGAACGGGCAAATTCCCGCTATTACTGTTCTCCCACCAGTATCGCCTTTTGTGGACTCCTTCGAAAATTCCCGCCAGGAGAAATGAACGTGCATGTCGGTCGCCTCCTCGGTAGGAATGGAGCCTTTCGGGAGAGCATTTGGTGCAGCAATCCACGTCATGGATATTCGCCGTGCGTATCCCTTCGGCGGCGAGTTGCAAGGCGACGATTCGTCTCAGATCGAAAAAGATTTTTTCCCCGCGCCTATTCCATCCTTCGGAAGGAAGGAACGTCATGCCCCGTCTCGTAGCCGGGTCACTCTCGTCCCTGCAATAGCAGCAACGCCCGATGGATGGAGCGAGCAGCGCTACCGCATCTTCAAGGATCTCCGCACCGTGTTTCGCCGCGAGGCGACGCACGGCTCTGCCCGCCATGTTCGCCACAGTTCCCCCGTAGCCTGAATGGAGGAGGAGACACCAGAGTGACGGAACACTGCCGACCACGACTACGGGGAGGCAGTCGGCAAAACGAAGGCTGCCCCAGATTCCGGGTCTGTTCAGGAAGATGCCGTCCGCTCTCGGGCGATGTGGAAGGCTCCAAAGCGGAAGTGCGTCGACGACAGCCGCACCGTGAACCTGTTTTGGTGCGAGAAGCGGAGGCGAATCTTTTTCCGAAAGGGCATGCCAAATTCGTTGAGGGTCACCTTCTGCGGAGTCCGTCACATGACCTTTCGCAAAGAGATGCACCTGAACGTTCGCAAAGGTCTTTCCGGGAAACCAGTCGAGGATCCATGTGCCTTTCTTCTGCCTCCAGGTGGCGAGAAAGTCAGACAAGGTCGGTCCTCCTCTCCGGGACGAGCCGACAGCGCATCCAACCGACAAGGTAAAGGCTGCCGCACACCACTACCATCGACGCGCTTTGTTCAGCCATGGCAAGGGCACGGAGAGGATCCTCCTCGCCGACGGGCGAGGTCCATCCCGCCGCTTTGGCTATTTCGACGAGCACGGCGGAGGTTTCACAGCGGGACATGCCGGGAACGGAGGTACAAATCAGACGATCCGCCACCGGACGCAGGAGTTCCAGGGAACTCTTCGAATCCTTGTCCCGCATGGCGGCAAAGAGGATCGTCTTCGGCTGCGTTTTTCCCCAGACATCCCGGAGGAGGGAGGCAAGTGCGCGGGCACCGTGAGGATTATGTGCTCCATCAAGGAGAATCGGAGGAGATCCGGGCAGCAATTCTCCTCTTCCCGGCCAATTTGTCGCCTTGAGACCGGCCTGAATGGTGGAAAACGTGATTCCCGGTACGCGTTGTGCAAGGAGAGCGGCCCCGGCGGCAGCGAGCGCGCTGTTGTTGACCTGATGCCTTCCCACGAGAGATGTTCTGAGCACTTTTCCGTCGAAGCCTGGGCCGAAAAGCTCATAGGAACACCCCTCTTCCTCAACCACGGGATGCTCTACGCACCAGATGCGGCGAAAGACGTGGGGTTCTGCCTTTGCGAGGGAACACCGTTCGAGAAAGAGGTCTTCGAGTTCGGGAGGTTCTCCGGAATAGAGTGCGGGAGTTTCCGGGCGGACAACGGCGAATTTTTCCATTCCTATGGAACGGAGTGATGTGCCGAGATATTCCTCGTGATCATGGGCGACCGGCGTGATGACGGACAGTAGAACCTGTTTCGCCGCGTTCGTGGCATCGAGCCTCCCGCCCATGCCGGCTTCCATGACGACCACGTCGGGAGCTGCGCTTCGGAGAACACAGAAACACAGTGCGGTGAGAAGTTCGAAGAAGGTCGGCGGCGTCTGCCGGAGAAACGGATCTTCCCGCAGTGCACGATAAAGTATGTCCTCTTCCGCCTCCCAGAGTGTTGGAGAAACACTCTCTCCGTTCATGCGGAGACGCTCCCCTAAAA
>NZ_JARKPW010000115.1:0-14116 GCF_029975095.1 Aminiphilus sp. | reverse complement strand
ACCACCTGCGACAAGCACATCGCGACGGAACTCTTCCGGCTTCAAGAGGAATTTGGAATTTTGATGGGATATATCGCACAATATCCCGGCCTTCCCGAACCGGACCCCGCGACACTTGAGGCACTGATTCTCAAAGTCCGGGACATCACCGGCGCCACGTTCCATTTCGTCCGTCCCGGCGATTCCGTGCCCGGGGCGGCGCTTCACATGGCCAGAACGATCGCCCGTAGAGCTGAGCGGATCGCAGTCAAACTCTATCGCGAGGGAGCGCTTTCCGAGAACGCCTATCGCTACGTGAACCGTCTGTCCGATGCCATTTATGCTCTCGCACTCTGGACGGACAAGGTGAACCGGGAGTGCGAGGAAAAGCTGGCAGACAAGAAAGGGCAATGAGTCGATCCGTTCCAGGGGGGAGATTCTCATCCTCTTTGTCTCGTCCAAAGAGGCTATTTTTGTTTTTTTGTCCGTCCAAAAAACACAACAAGAAAAAGGGGCTGGCATCGGGCTCGGTCTTTTGTATAATGAGCATCGTATGCTTCTTGTGATGCCATTTTCGAGGAGGGGTTTCGAAATGCCGGCACGCCCGCTTTCCCCTGCCCAGAATCTAGATCTTCGGCAAATCGTTTATGAGAAAATCAAGGAAGCGATCATCGAGGGAGTCATTCCCCCGGGAGAGCGTCTTTCCGAAGTGGATCTCGCGGAGCAGCTCATGGTGTCGAGAACGCCGGTTCGCGAAGCGATCCGGCAACTCGCCCAGACTGGGCTGATTACCTTGGTGCCTCGCAAAGGGGCCTACGTGACCCTTCCCACCATCAAGGACGTGCGGGATCTCTACGAACTCCGCATTACCCTGGAGGTTCTCTCGCTCGAACACGTTTGCGCGAATCCACCGAGGGAACAATTGGAGGAATTCCGCAATCTCTTCCAGAGCGTCAAGGACACGGACGACCCGAACGAATATCTCCGGGGCGACAGGGCATTCCATTCCATGATCCGGGAGGCCACCGGGAACCGCTTTCTCGGCAGCGTTCTCAACAACGTGATGGATCTCATCCACCTCTGTCGTCATTATTCCATCGAGGGCGTTCCCCTGAGTCGTTCCTCTCAGGAACACGTAACACTCATCTCGGCCATTCTGGACGGAGAGACGGACCTCGCGAAGGACAAACTGCGGACGCACCTGCTGGGAGCACTGGAGGCACTGGTCGTATTCCTGAAGAAGCATCCGGAGTTCATCAACCAGGAAGGGTAACCCCGGACAAGGAGCTCCTGCGTGACGGACCCGGCTTTCGTCCTCTACAAAATTCTCGGAACGCTCCTGGTGCCACCGGGGGCGTTTGCCTTGCTCCTCATCCTTTTTGCAGCCATCGCATTCCGACGTCCCCGAAAGCCCTTCCTCGGCGGGGCACTGTTTGTATCCGGTGTTCTCTTTTTTCTCCTCTGTCTTCCCGCGACCGCCCGATTGGTTACAGGTACCCTGGAACACGCATGGAAGGCCGTACCCCCTCCGGAAAATCGGCGTTGGGCTGTCGTGGTCCTCGGCGGCGGAATTCACCTCGGTGAAACACCGGAAGATGCGACACCGGGAGCACACACGCTCGAACGGCTTTTCGGCGCGTGGGAACTTCTCCAAGACGAGGAATGGCCCGTTATTTTCTGTGGTGCGGCAACGCGGAAAGGATTTCCCTCCGAGGCGAAAATCATGGAGGCGACGTTGCGCAAGCTGGGATGGCGCGGAACAGCGATTCTCGACGAGAACTCCCGCACGACCTGGGAAAATCTCACCGCCGCGAGGGATCATCTCGGCCCCTTGAAAGCGGAGGGGGTCATTCTGGTGACAAACGCCTTTCACATGCCCAGAGCGTATGAAACGGCTCTCCGAATCCTTTCCGTGCCGGTCCATCCCTATCCGGCGGGATATCTTACAGACAAAGGGAGCCTTACGTGGTACGAATTCCTGCCCCAGGGAGGAGCATTTCTGGACACCTTGACGGGATTCAGGGAACGAATAGGCGCCGTGGCCTATCGCTTCTTCCGTTAATCACACCAGCGGAACGCTCAAGGAGCGCACGCGATCGAAAAACACATCCAGCGTCTTCCCGTTCCCGGCGGCCTCTTCAAGAGCCAGCGCAATCTGAAATTCCTCGATCCTTCCCGCCTGGGCAGCCGCACCCTTGAGGCGGTTGGCCCAGAGTCCGATGATTTTCGCGTCCCCACCTGCAAGGGCATCGAGAAGTCCTTCCCGAATCTGGGGAAGCTCCTCCCGAAAAACCGTTGCTACCAGTCGTCCCATGTCCTCTTCCTCGTTCTCCCCCCCTACGACGAAACCCGTCCATTGAGCGAGGATGTCCCGGAGAAGCTGCGGTGTCACGGGCTTCATGGCATAATCATCCATTCCCGCCTCGAGCGCTTCGAGCGCACCCCCTGCGCCACCCGCCGTGAGCGCCACCACCGGAACGGTCATGCCCCTTCTCCGAAGCTCCCGGGTCGCTCCGTACCCCCCGAGCACCGGCATGAAGAGATCCATGAGGACAAGATCCACAACATTCCGCTCCAGCAGGTGCAGCGCTTCCTCGCCGTCCCTGGCGCAGTGGACATCGCACCCCCACCGTTGAAGAATACCCTTGAGCAGTTTCCGGTTCACCAAGCTGTCGTCGACGACGAGCACCACAGGCGGCGTCGCCCGTTCCTCCGCCTCTCCAATCCTCTGTTTTCCCGAGACGAACAGGGGAAGTCGGAGTCTCCAGAACAGTCCCCCCGAGGTGTGGGTGATATCGCAGGACTCGGCGTACATCTCGATCTGGCGGTTCAGGAGGGACCGCAGGGGGCCCGGGATCGCCTCTCCGGAGAAGAGAACCTCGAAAGCCACTTCCAGCTCTCCCTCTTCGAACGTCACCATGCAGGCCACCGCAGGGGCATTCATCTCGCAGAAACAGTATTCCACGAGACTCGTCAACAGAAACGCCGCACCCTGGGAGAGAAATCTCTCCTTGGGAAACGGCGCAAGGGTGCAACTCCACTCTCTCCCCGAAAGATTGCGCCACGCCTGCCCCAACGCGTCGAGGCGGGCAAGGGAATCACCGAGGGAAAGCAGCATGGGGGAAAGATCCCGCACACAGGAGGCGCACAGGAGTGCCTCCACGTGAGCCCGGAGAAGGACGAGCTGTTCCCGTACCCTTTCGGAATCAGCGTTGCCTTGCCCGGATGCGGACAGATCCTCCATGCCGAGATCCAGGGAGAGAAACGCGGCGTTGATCTGCTCTCCGAGAACGATTCGTCGGCTCTCCATCTGCCAGGCCGTCCGGGCATCCAGAGCGAGAACCGCCAACGTCGCATCGTCCTCGAAACAGGAATGTTCACGCTCCGTGTAGGCCGTCTCGCACCCCGCGACGAGAAAAAGCTCCTCCCCTGCGAGGCTGCTGCGCCTCAGAAGCAGCCGGGGATCGAGACGCCGTCCCCGGAGAAGGGGCATCACGTCGTTTTCGCGATTGCTCCCGGGAAGACCCGCAAGTGCGTGCACCACCGCCAAATCGTCCCTGTCGAGACGAAAAAGGCGCCCGAAATCTCCGCAGTAGAGCCAGCCGGCACGACGGGGCGCCGCACAGCGCCAAAGGGCATATCGGCTTCCCGTACGTTCCGCGAGATAAGGCAGCAGGATCCCTGCAAAATGCTCGCTGCTGGGGGCTTCTTTGAGTTTTTGTGACAGGTCCACGAACCGGCTCTGCGGCATGGCACACTCCTCGACAATTCGCTCCGGCGGATCACATGTCCTTCCCGGAGCGCGCTAAATACATAACTATCCTATTATAATCATACGGCGTGCATGCAAAGAGTGCAAACACATTCTTCCCGAAAATGCCTCAGGGTTCCTCGTCCCGAAAACGGCGCCAGAAACCCCGGAGGCGGGCCCCCATCTCCCGCTCCGCTCCCAACGCTCCCGGGAAATAGCTTCGGAGGAGACGATCCATATAGTTCTGGGGAACCCAGTGCCGCGGATCATCGTGGGGATAGACGTAGCCTGCCCCGTGGGGACGGAGGTGTTCGGGCACTTCCTGGACATTCCCCTTCTCCAGGGAGGCCAAGGCGGTGTTCACCGCCAGATAGGCGCTGTTGCTCTTGGGCGCCGAGGCCAGATAGACCACCGCCTCGGCGAGAATGATCCGGGCCTCGGGAAACCCCGTCATGTCCGCCGCGTAGGATGCAGCGGCTGCGAGCAGAAGTGCCTGAGGATCGGCAAGCCCCACGTCCTCCGCGGCGAAGATGAGAAGACGCCTGGCGACGAAGCGGGGATCTTCGCCTGCCGCGATGAGACGTGCCAGCCAATAGATCGCCGCGTCGGGATCGGAGCCGCGCATGCTCTTGATGAGGGCGGAGATGACCATGTAATGGTCGTCTCCCTTACGGTCGAACCGCTGCAGCGCTTTAGGCAGGAGCGCTTCCACCGCATGGGCGGTGATCCGAGATCCTCCTCCGGCGGCCACGGCGTTCGCCACGGCCTCAAGACGCATCAACGCCTGTCTCGCATCACCCCCGGCTCCTTGAGCGATCATCCCGAGGACATCCTCCTCCGGGGTAAGTTCCAGCATGCCCAGCCCACGTTCACGATCCCGCAGCGCGCGCCCGAGAAGAGCCTCGAGCGACTCCTGCCCCAAGGGGCGCAATTCAAAGACAAGCATGCGCGAGAGAAGAGTCTTGTTGATCTCGAAAAAAGGGTTTTCCGTGGTGGTTCCTACGAGAATCAGATCTCCCGACTCCACGGAGGGAAGCAGGGCGTTCTGCTGCTGTTTGTTGAAATGGTAGATCTCATCCACGAAGACAAGGGGCATGCGCCCCTTGCGGGCGTGCTTGCGTCGGCGGGCTTCCGCCACCAGATCACGGAGTTCCGCCACCTTGGCGGTCACAGCGTTGATCTCCAGAAGATCCCGCTCCGTCGCAGTCGCCATGAGACGCACCAGTGTGGTCTTGCCCACCCCCGGAGGTCCGTAGAGAATGCAACTGGGCACGTTTCCGCTCCGGAGCAGTCTTCCGAGGGGTGTTTCGGCGCCCACGAGATGCTCCTGGCCGACATAGTCGTCCAGACTCGTCGGACGCATGCGGTCCGCCAGGGGTCGTTCGCCCCTCGAAGCCGTATCGTCCCGGAACGGTGTGGCCGAATCTCCCAGGCGAAGCTGCCCCTCACTCACGAATGCCGCCTCCCCTCCAGGCGGGACACGTGTGCGTCAAAAACGGCGGCCACCTCATCGGGATCGGGCGGGAGGAGCACCGTCCCCTCCTCCCCTTCGAGGATCTCAAGAAAAGGGTAGCGCGCTCCAAGCACCCCACGGCAAACCCGAACCAGCGGCTGCCCCAGCCATTCGCAGGAGAGCCCCGACCAGTTTTGCCACTGGGACGCCTGCAGCAGAAGATTCCCAGGAACAACCAGGGTACCGGCGCCAAGAGCGGCGGCCCGCTCGGCAACCTGCCCCACACAAGGCGACGCTCCGGGAAGAATCCCCCGGATCGTCCACGCTCTCTCAAGCCATACCGGGTCGAGATGCGCATATTCCCAAGGCAGGAGAGAGCGGGGCGTCTCAAGAACATCTACGAGATCGGTCATGCGGGGAAGGGAAAGATCCGTCCACTGGCGCCAACCTTCATCGTAGCGCTGCACCAGAAGCGCTCGCATGCCGGCCCTCCGTGCACCGATGAGGTCGTAAAGAAAATCGCCCACAACGACGCACTCCCGCGGCGGAAGCCCCAGCGCCCGTGCGGCGTTCCAGAACGCGCCCGGTTCCGGTTTCACCGGCGCCACATCCCGGGTGAACACGAAGGGAGGCAGAGGAATACCACAGACCGACGCGGCGCGCTCCACAGACTCCCGACAGTTTCGGGAGACAACGCACCAGGGCATGTTGCGCCCTTCGAGCCATCGCAACACATCCATCGCACCGGGAACAGGTTCGGCGTTTTCCGCCCCGTCCATCTCCACGTCGAAAAGTGCCTGCTCCAGTTCCTTTCGGATGCCTTCCTCCAACTGAGGAAGAACTTCGAGCAGCATAACCCGTTTCCCGCCGAAAAATCGCTCGTAGATGGGGGCAAAACTGAGACGCGTCTCCGCGAGAACGCCATCCCAATCGAAGAGAATTCCCTGCGCCCAGGCAGGGTGCCAGAAAGGCGCGGAAGCAGCAAAGCCGTCCATGGATCGTCCTCCCCGTCGTCTCCGTCTTTTGCATGAGCCCATTGCGGAAACGCTTCTTCCTCCCATGGTACCCCTTTATTCGCCCCTTCGCAAAACGGCGGGTGGGGAGAACGATTAATCGTTCTCCCCACCCGCATTCGAAAAGCCCCGCAGTGCCGTGATAGCTAGGCCTTGACCCGATCCTATCAAAGTGGAGACGTACCCTGCCTCAGCTTTGTCAATGCTCACGCATCTCCGCCGCCGGCGGGGATGTCCGCCTCCGAAGGCTCGAGTGTTGGCTCAAGGCACTACGCTGTATTCACGAACACCGCAGGAATGCTCTTCCTGGAGTCAGTATAGCACTTTTACACCTCCGCAACAAGGCGAATTTCGCCGTCGCAAGGATTCACGGGAAGCCACCCCGAAGGGAAGCTCTTTGAGAACATCCTTAAAACTGGCATCCTCTTATTCAAGCAAAGGGGCACGCCGACATGACGGCAACAGAAAAGAAATCCCTTCGATAAATCCCTTCCCTTCTCGAACTTTTTCCGAAGATGTCCTCCACGCAAAACGCCACAAAGAATCCGGCATGAGCATCCTCCGGGAGATCATGGAGACTCTCCGGAACCGCACAGAGCGCGTCTTCTCCGGCTCTTCCGGCTCCCTATCGCAGCCGAGATGGAGGTCAGAACACTCACCTTTCCGAGGCGGTTCTCCACCACCAGGCATGGAGTTCCGAAAGCGTGTTCACGTTGCGGAAAGAATTGCGGTATCCGGGAAGAAGCGCAAGGGAGCTTTCCTCCACAATCCGCAGAAAAAGGCTCTCGTAAAAGGAGGTGATCTTTCGCTCCCCCCGGAACAGGGCATTCTGCACCGCCGACAGGGCGGCGCGGGAATAGAACGCATGAAGAGGTTCGAGATAGCCGTCCAGGCGAGCAACGACGGCTTCTCCCGAGAGGGCCGACGCATCGGCGGCACGAGAAGGGATCTCCTTCTCCAATGTCATCCCCGTTTTCCAAAGAAGACGCACCACGGCCTCGTTCACGTCGGGCATGTCGCAACCGACCACGAAGGCCCAGGAGGTGCACATGTGCTCAAGCCCGACGGCCATGCCGCAGAGGGGGCCTCCCCCCTCCTCCATGTCACAGAGCAGGCGGGTTCCCGTGCGGCGGAGCAGCCCTCCGAAAAGGGATTTCACCCGGTCCATCTCACCGGGAGCGACCACGAGAAGCCGCTCCTCGGTCCACCCGGAGAGGCGGAGGAGGACACGTTCCAGAAGGGGTCCTTCCGGCAGTTGCAGATAAAGCTTGTTGCCTCCCATGCGTCGCCCCCGGCCACCTCCGAGAACGAGGGCGGAAACGGAAGGAAACGGATCACCGGATTTCATGCCCATCTCCTTTCAAGAATACGTCGCTGGCACATCCATATCATAGGGCAACTCTGATCAAGTAGGAATTGTCCTCTCTCGCGATCTCCAGCATCATGTTTTTCCGAGATCGGCAGACATTTTCCAGAGATTCCATAGCGCAAGCCCCATCTCCCTTCCGTACGAAGGGGAGATGGGGCTTGCGCGAGGAGAACGCCTGAGACCTCTCCGTCCGGCGTGTTCGAAAAACAGGAGCCGGTGACGACTCTTTCCGAACTCAGTCGATGCTCTGGAGATTGGTCTTGAAGACGAGGAAATAGAAGACGGCGACGAAGAGAATGCCCCCGACCATGTTGCCGAGCGTCACGGGAACGAGATTGTGCATGTATCCCCCGGCACTCACGGCTGCAAGCTTCGCCTCGGGGAGCGCCGCCGCGGCGACGACATCGGGATTCCCCTTGAGCAGGATGCCCAGGAACATGAAGTACATATTGGCGATGGAGTGTTCGAACCCGGAAGCGACAAAGGTCATGATGGGGAAGACGATGGCGAAGATTTTTCCCACCACGTCGAGAGCGGCCATACTGATCCACACCGCGAGAACGACGATCCAGTTGCAGAGAATTCCCCGGAAAAAGGCTTCGCCCACGGGAAGGCTCATCTTGTTCGCGGCGATCTTGAGCGCGTAGGCGCCGATGGGACCCTTCCAGAGCCCGCTGAGGAAAATGAGGTAGGCCACGAGAATCGACCCGAGCAGATTGGCCACGTAGACCCAGAACCAGTTTCGGGCGATCTGGCTCATCGTGGCACATCCGGAGAGGGCTCCGAGAGGCATGAGGCAGTTCCCCGTAAAGAGTTCCGCCCCGGCGATGACGACGAGGATGAGTCCGACGGCGAACACGGCGCCGCCGATGAAGCGAGATCCGCCCAAACCGATGTGATCGGCGAGATCGTGCGTAACAACGGTCATCATCCATCCCCCGAAAGCGATGTACGCTCCTGCGAGAATTCCGAGAACCAGCATCTGGGGAACGGACCAGGCGGCCTTCGCCTTCGCGGTGGCACATGCCGCCTGAGCAAGCTGCACGGGAGTCTTGAAGTTCATGTCCCTCCATACCTCCTTGAGTTGTCGATCCGGCACGAAGACGGATCCGGCATTATTCCATGTTTCGCGGGGTGCTGCTCGAATCTTGAAAAAATGTTTCGCAAGTCCCGGAAGGACCGGAACGCACGATCCTCCGTTCCGATCCTTCCGCATCGTCACAAATCGCTCGATTTCTCTTTCCCTTCGGTTCGGGTGACACCGTATTCTTCGATGACCTCTGACCTACGGAGCACGGATTTTTACCCTTTTTGCACCCGTGCCGCACTGATCTTGAACGCAGGTGTCTCCGAAGTGGGGTCTATAGCCGCCGCGGTGAGCGCATTTGCCGGCGTTTCCCCGAAGTGGAACGGAACGAAGACCATTTTTGGCGGCACTTTCTCGGTGATTTTCGCCTTGCCGCGCACCTCACCCCGGCGGGAGGAGACGCACAGCAGCTCTCCTTCCTGAACGGCGATCTGTTCCGCATCGACGGGATTGATCTCGATGTGGAGTTCATCCACGAATTTTTCCGTGGCACTCCGTCCGGTCATGCTCCTCGTGTGGTAGTGATAGAGCAGACGTCCCGTGCTTGCGAGGAAGGGATACTCCTCGTCGGGCCATTCATGGGGGGCCTTCCACTCGCAGGGGGAGAAGAATCCCTTGCCGTTGGGACGGGCAAATTTTGCCGAATGGAGAATGGGGGTTCCGGGATGCTCCGCATTCGGGCAGGGCCAGCAGAGGGCACCCTCTTCAAGGCGCGTGTAGCTCATCCCCGCGTAACTCGGAACGAAACGGGCAAGATCATCGAAGATCTCCGAGGCAGACGAGAAATTCCAGTCCACACCGCATTTCTTCGCCAGGGCAACAAGAATCTCCCAGTCGGCCTTGGCTTCTCCCGGTGCGTTCACGGCCTTCCGTACCCTCTGGACAGCCCGCATGGTGTTGGTAAAGGTGCCGTCCTTCTCGGCCCAGCAGGCGGCAGGGAACACCACATCCGCGAGCTGTGCCGTCTCGGTAAGGAAAATGTCCTGCACAACGAGAAAATCGAGGGCCTCCAACGCATGCCGGACGTGGTTGGTGTCCGCGTCACTCACCATAGGATTCTCGCCCATCACGAAGAGGCCTTTCAGTTCTCCTTCTCCGGCGGCTTCGAGCATCTTTACGAGACTCTTGCCCGGGCTGAGCGGGAGTTCGACTCCCCATAGACTCTTGGCCTTCTCACGCACCGCAGGGTCGGCTACTTTGGCGTATCCCGGAAGCACATTGGGAAGACAGCCCATGTCGCAAGCACCCTGAACGTTGTTCTGCCCACGAAGCGGATTGACACCCGTTCCGGGCCTGCCGAACATGCCGCAGAGCAGAGCCAGGTTGGAGATGGAGCGGACATTGTCGGTTCCCGTGGTGTGCTGGGTAATGCCCATGGTGTAGAAGATCGCCGAGTTGGGTCCCTTCGCGTAGAGTCGGGCCGCATTGACGATATCTTCCGGTGCTATGCCGGTGATCTCGCTTACACGTTCCGGATTGTAGGCGGCGACTAGCGTTTTGAGGGCCTCGAAATTCTCGGTCCGTTCCTCGACGAACGTTTTGTCGTAGAGCCTTTCTTCGATGATCACGTGCATGAGCCCGTTGAGCAGGGCGACGTCGCTGCCGCTGCGCTGACGAAGGTAGACGTCGGCATATTTCGCAAGCTCGATCTTCCTGGGATCGCAAACGATGAGTTTCTTTCCGTTCTGTTTGTTTTCTTTGATCCAGGAGCCGATGACGGGATGCGCATCTGTGGTGTTCGAACCGATGACGAGCATCACATCCGCCTCTTTGATGGAGGCGAAGTCGTTGGTCATTGCACCGCTTCCGAGGGTCTCGCCGAGACCCGCAACTGTGGCGCTGTGTCAGAGATGGGCACAGTGATCGACATTGTGTGTGCCCACCACCTCCCTTGCCAATCGTTGGAAGAGATAGTTCTCTTCGTTTGTGCACCGGGCAGAGGAGAAGAAGCCCATCGCGTCGGGACCGTTATGCTCTTTGATCTGGGCGAACTTGTAGGCGACAAGACCGAGTGCCTCATCCCAGGAGGCCTCGCGGAAGCTTCCGTTCTCACGGATAAGGGGTTTGGTGAGACGGTCATCGCTGTGGACGAACTGCCAGGCGAAACGCCCCTTCACGCAGCAGCGCCCTTCGTTGAGGGCAGACTTGCTGGAGTAGTCGGTGGTGATGTTGGCAATACGACCCGTGCGCTCGTTCACGGAAATGGTCAGCTCGCACCCCACACCGCAATAGGAACAGGTGGTCTTGACCTTCTTCAGTTCCCAGGGGCGCCCCTGTCCGACCGAACCCTTTTCGTAGAGGGCACCCACGGGGCAGAGCTGCACACACTGACCGCAGAAGACGCAGTCCGAGTGCTCCAGATCCTTCCCGACGGGAGGATGCACCATGGTCTTCACGCCGCGCTGCTGGAAATCGATGGCATGATAGCGCGCAAGCTCGTCGCAGGCGCGAACGCAGCGACCGCAGAGAATGCACTTATCCATGTCCCGCACGTAGAAGGGGTTGGCGTCCTCAAGGGCGTGTTCTCCCTTCTGCACGTCCGTCTCCTCCCGGAACCGGGACTCGGAAATGCCCAGCTCGTAGGCGATGTCCTGAAGCTCGCACTTGCCGTTACTGGGGCAGGAGAAGCAGTCCAGAGGGTGCCGGACGAGAATGAGCTCCACCACCGCTCTTCGGGCCTCCTGCACCTTGGGGCTGCGGGAATGAATGACCATTCCCTCCACGAGGGGCGTGGTGCAGGCGGGCAGGAGCTTGGGATTTTTTTCCACCTCCACGAGACAGACCCGGCACGCACCGAAGGGGGTGATGGCGGGATGATCGCAGAGCGCCGGAATGTGAAGGCCGTTGTCCCGGGCAGCCTGAAGAATGGTCTGTCCAGGGCGGGCCGTGATCTCCCGGTTGTCGAGAATGGCTTTTATGGTCTGCATGACTCGCATCCTCCCTGTTTCTATCGCTTGGAGATGGCCTTCACGGGACAGGCCGCCTCACAGGCCCCGCACTTGATGCATTTTGCGGGATCGATCACGTGAGGTTTCTTCACCTCACCGGCGATGGCTCCGACGGGGCACACCCGGGCGCACTTTGTGCAGCCGATACACTTCGCTCCGTCGATGACGTACTGAAGAAGACTCTGACACGCTCCGGCAGGGCACTTCTTGTCAAAAATATGGGCCTCGTACTCGTGCCGGAAATAGCGCAGCGTGGTGAGCACCGGATTCGGCGCAGTCTGCCCCAGTCCGCAGAGAGATGCGTTCTTGATCTGGTTACCGAGGTAGGCGAGATTATCTATATCCTCGGGCTTGCCCTTGCCCTCGGTGATACGGGTGAGAATGTCGAGCATCTTCTTCGTGCCCTCTCTGCAGGGAACGCACTTGCCGCAGGATTCCCGCTGGGTGAATTCCAGGAAGAACTTGGCCACGTCCACCATGCAGGTTTCCTCGTCCATGACGACGAGTCCACCCGAGCCCATGATGGCCCCCGCCGCCGTGAGCGACTCGTAGTCCACGGGCGTGTCGAGATGCTCCTCGGTGAGGCAGCCGCCGGAGGGACCGCCGATCTGGACGGCCTTGAACTTCTTGTCGTTGATGATGCCGCCGCCGAGTTCGAAGACCACCTCGCGGATCGTGATGCCCATGGGAACTTCGATGAGCCCCGTGTTCTTCACCTTTCCGGTGAGGGCGAAGACTTTGGTCCCCTTGGACTTCTCCGTGCCGATGGCGGCGTACCAGGCGCCGCCGTTGCGGATGATGGCCGGAACGTTGGCCCAGGTCTCCACGTTGTTGATGTTCGAGGGCTTGCCCCAGAGTCCCTTGTTCGCCGGAAAGGGAGGACGGGGACGGGGCATGCCGCGCTCCCCCTCAATGGAGGCCATGAGCGCCGTCTCCTCGCCGCAGACGAAGGCTCCCGCACCTTCCTTCACATGGAGGTGAAAAGAGAAGGACGTGCCGAGCACATTGTCCCCGAGAAGGCCAAACTCCTCGGCCTGCCGGATGGCCTCGTTCAAATGCTTTATTGCCAGGGGATATTCGGCCCTGCAATAGATGTACCCCTCGTCGGCCCCCATGGCGTAGGCGCCGAGCATCATTCCCTCGATGATCGCGTGGGGATCTCCTTCAAGGATGGAACGGTCCATAAAGGCCCCGGGGTCGCCCTCGTCGGCGTTGCAGATGGCAGATTTTTTCGTCCCCGCCGCCTTGCGGCAGAACTCCCACTTGAGTCCCGTGGGAAACCCGCCGCCGCCGCGCCCCCGAAGACCCGAGGTCTTCACTTCCTGGAGCACGTCCTCGGGAGACATTTCCTTGAGGGCTTTCGCCAGGGCTACGTACCCGTCCCGGGCGATATATTCCTCGATGTTGTTCGGATTGATATAGCCGCAGTTCGCCAGGGCGATGCGGACTTGTTTGCTATAGAAGGGTATCTCCTTGTAGTGAGGCACACCTTCGGGCGTGACAGGCGTCTTGTAGAGAAGCCGCTGCACGAGACGCCCCTTGTAGAGGTGCTCCTCCACGATTTCCGCCACATCCTTCGGCTCCACCCGACAGTAGAACGTCCCCTCGGGGTAGACCACCACGATGGGCCCCATCTCGCACATGCCGTGGCAACCCGTCTCCACGAGCTTGATCTCTCTGTCCATATTCCGTGCGGCCAGTTCTTCCTCGAAACGAGCCCGAACCGCACCGGCACCACTGGCAGTACAGCCAGTGCCGCCGCACAGCAACACGTGACCTCTTGCGCGGTACTCCGCCACCGCTCTCCCCCCCCTGAAGTTATTCCGTACGCCCGATAACGCGATCCTCCACGATATTGCCGTTCACCACATGTTCCGCAATGATGCGGGGAACGTCCGCAACGGTGAGCCGGCCGTAGGTGATACGGGGTTCTCCGGGGCGGATCACGTCGAGGAGGGGCTCCTGCTGGCACATGCCGATGCATCCCGTGGTCTCCACGGAAACACCTTTGAGCCCCCGCTTTTCAAGCTCGACAAGCACGTTCTGCATGATTTCCCGCGCTCCTGCGGCGATACCACAGGTCCCCATGCCGATGATGATGCGGGTCTTTCCCTGAGAACGCGCCGCGGTGAGATCGCTCGCGTTCTCCTTGATCTTCCTCAAATCGTCCAGGCTTGTAATCTTGGGCATGGTCTCTCCCCCAGCTCTAGGCATAGTTGTCGAGAATGCGCGCCGCATCCTCGGGCGTCAGACGACCGTGGGTCTCGTCGTTCACCATGAGCACCGGAGCAAGGCCGCACGCTCCCAGACAGGCCACGGGCTCCAGTGTGAAACGAAGATCCTCCGTGGTGCCGTTTTCCTCCACCTTGAGAACGCTCTTGAGCTTCTCCATGATGGCCAGACTTCCTCGAACATGGCAGGCCGTACCGCGGCAGACACGAACGATGTGCCTGCCCCTGGGTTTCAGGTGAAACTGGGCGTAAAACGTGATTATGCTCTAAAGAGTGTGCAAAAAG
>NZ_JARKPW010000064.1:0-28453 GCF_029975095.1 Aminiphilus sp. | reverse complement strand
GAGGAATGGTGCAGTACGAAGGGGCGCTTGCAAGCGCCCCTTCGTACTGCACCATTCCTCGCCCCGACTCGATAGCGCACAAGATCTTTTGAGAGGAGCAGATCTTTCCACAACACGACGACAGGCACCGGATCAAGAGGTCCTCTTGCTGTGCGCCACCACAGCGAAAACCCTTATAATCCCTTGCGGATGATCTCCAGAGCATCTCCCACAAAACTCGGCATGTACTTCTCCTCCTTGTGGATCGCAACGAACTCTATCGTAAAGGGAGTTTCTCCCACCAAAAAGTAGCGCGGCTCCGGTGCAAAGGAAAAATGTCTCGCGTAGGTGTCCTTGACGAAAGAGACGCCGATGCCGAGCGCCGACAACCGGGTGGAGGTCTCGATATTTTGAATCTCGATGATCCGAGACGGAGTGATCTTCATGCTGCGCAGCAGCCAATCGCTGAATATCCGTTGACTTTGCCACGGCCCCTGCAAGATGAAGGTCTCGTCACCGAACCGTCTTAGATCGATCCAGTTCCGGCCGTACGCGGGAAGCCATTTCCCACTGCCTGCAAGAGGGTGGTTCGGGGAGACCGCCAACAGAAGAAACTCCTCCGTGATTTTGATGCACGTGAAACCCGGCAGTTCCCGGATTCTATCGCATAACACCAGGTCCAGTTCATCCTCGTGGAGCATTTTTTCCAGCTTTTCCATCACACCCTCAGCGAAAGAAATCTCCACCTCGGGATATTTTTCGCCGAATTCTTTATAAAACTCAGGAATGATGTAGGGCGACCTACGCATCTGCATGCCGATGCGCAAGCGCCCGCGACGGTCGTTCTTCAGGCCGGAAAGGTTTTCGTCGAACTCCGACTTGAGGAAAAACATTCTTCTCGCCGCACGGAGATAGAGCTCCCCCGCATAGGTAGGCATCAATCCCTTCGAGGACCTCTCGAACAATTTCACCCCGAGCGCTTCTTCCACACTACGCACAAACGAACTGAGAGCCGGTTGTGAAACATGAAGTTTTTCAGCCGCCCTGGTGATGCTTTTACACTCCGCAACGGTGAGGATATACAGCTGCTCCTTCAGGTTCATGACGTCCTCCCCGAGCCATAGGTTTATCCTATGCGTTCCATCGTTTTTTAGTATTTTACAGCATTTTATGCACCTCGTATCCTTACGGCGTCCACAGAACATTCCGTAGGGACGACGGCACATTTCATCGAGGAGGAATCGCTCATGTCAGGTATGGGAGCAGCGGCAGCAAAAAAGTTCAAGGTCCCGCATACACTGGTCATCATCATCCTGTTCATCCTTTTCGCGGTATTCCTCACGTGGGTCATTCCGGCAGGGGAATTCGACAGAGTCACCAATGCGGCGGGAATCAAAGTCATCGATCCCGCAAGCTTCCGCACGATTTCGAGCAAGCCCGTGAGCATTTTCAGCATACCCGACTTCATCGTGGACGGTTTCGCAAAGAGCGCCAGCCTGTTTTTTCTGCTGCTCTTCACTGGCGGTGCCTTCGACGTGGTCGTCAGCAGCGGCGCCCTCCAATCCTGCGTCGCCAAGGTGGCGAAAAGATATGCTTCCAAAGAAAGCATCTTCATTCCGATCCTGACACTGCTCTTCGCACTCATCTCAACCACTCAGGGCGTGAACACCTTCATCGGCTTCGCACCCGTCACGGTCCTCATCGCAAGAGCGATGGGTTTTGATTCCATCGTCGGTGCGGCAGTCATTCTCCTCGGTGGAGCCGTGGGGTTTTCCACGGGGACCCTGAATCCGAGCACCACCATCGTCGCCCAGGAAATCGTAGGACTTCCGCTTTATTCGGGAATCGGGTATCGTTGGATCTGTTTCTTCGTGTTCCTTCTCGTCACCAACCTCTACCTGATCCGGTATGCGAAAAAGATCCGGCTCCATCCCGAACTGAGTCCCATGTACGATCTCGACGTGGCCGACACCTCGGTTTCGGACAATGATCTTGATTCCTTCGGCGATGTGACACTCCGAAAAAGCCTCGTGCTGGTGAGCCTCGTGGCAGCTCTCGGAGTCATCGTGTACGGCGGAGTCAAGCTCAATTGGGGGCTCAATGAAAGCAGCGCCGCCTTCATCTGGTTGGGGATCATCGCCGGAATATGCGCCGGGTTCTCCCCCAGCAAGATCGCTTCGTGTTTCGTCGCCGGAGCGAAACGCATGGTCGCCGCCGCACTCATCATCGGCCTGGCACGCGCCGTCTCCGGGGTGCTCTCCGCCGGACTCGTTCTCGACACGGTCGTCAACGGCCTTGGACGCGCCCTGCTGGTGGTTCCCACATTCCTTCAGGCCATAAGCATGTACATCGCAAACCTCGTGGTGAATATCTTCATCACTTCCGGCAGCGGCCAGGCGGCGGTCATCATGCCCATCTTCGCCCCGATCGCCGACATGGTGGGCATCACCAGACAAACGGCGATTCTGACATTCAACTTCGGTGACGGCTTCTGCAACTACATTCTGCCGACCTCGACGGCGCTCATGGGCATTCTCGGTGCGACGAACATTCCCTACGACAGGTGGATGCGTTTCATGTGGCGACTCTTTCTCATCTGGGTTCTCCTCGGCTCCGTGCTCTCCCTGATCGCCCAGATCATCAACCTTGGGCCGGCATGATCACCACCGACGGAGACGCAACGGCAAGGACACGCCGAGACTTTTCATCGCTGCAGCCGTTCGGGTTCTCGCTTTTTCCGGGCACCAATCCTGTTTCCGGCACACCTCGCTCTTCAGAGGTCATGCTTCAGACACGACACAGGACAACACCGCAACGTAAAATATTTTTCAAAAAGCAAGAGAATGGAGTTGTTTTTCGTGCAGAGAAAAGAACGTCTTTTCACGCTCCTGGATGAGAAAAAGGCAACTCTGACCGCCATGGCCGACTTTCTCTTCGACAATCCGGAGACAGCCTTCGAAGAGCATAAAGCCGTCGACGTGCTCACACGGTATCTCGAAAAAAGCGGTTTTGCCGTCGAGAGAGGTGTCGGAGCCCTTCCCACCGCTTTTCGCGCCGTGTATGAAAACGGATCCGGCGGTCCATCCATCGGATTGCTCTGCGAGTACGACGCATTGCCCGGAATGGGACACGGGTGCGCCCATCACATTCAGGGTCCGGCCATTGTCGGCGCCGCCGAAAGCATCAAAGCGGTGATGAGCGACGGCGCACCGCCCTATCGCCTGGTCGTGTACGGAACCCCCGGCGAAGAAGGGGGGGGCGGAAAGATACACATGCTTGAAAACGGCTGTTTTCGGGACATCGATCTTGCACTGATGACCCACGGCGGCCCCGCCACACAGACGGACGTGAAAAGTCTCGCTCTGGCCACGCTCACGGTGACGTTCCACGGAAAGAGCGCACACGCCGCACTGAAGCCGGAACAGGGACGCAGCGCTCTCGACGGGCTTCTCCTCTGTTTTCAGGGGGTGGAATTTTTTCGGGAACACGTCCGGGAGGACACGCGGATGCACTACACGATCCTCGACGCGGGCGGCCCTGCCAATGTCGTTCCCGAGCGGGCACAGGGAGAATTCATCTTTCGGTCGTACAGCTCCGTCCATCTCGACGCGATTTTGGAACGTTTCGACGACATCGCCAAGGGAGCGGCCCTCATGAGCGGGACCACCGTCACACTCCAGAGAATGAAACGGCTTGAGAGCAAGATCCCGGTTCTCGCGCTCAACGAGCTCCTGATGCACAACGCGGAACTCGTCGATGCCCCGACGCGGCGCCCTCCCCGGGAGAAGACCGGCTCCACAGACTTCGGCAACGTCACCTCCGTGCTTCCCGGAGCGGTCATTCGCGTCGCTTTCGTTCCCGAAGGAACGCCGTCTCACTCCCAAGAGTTTCTCCGCGCCGGAAAAAGCGATGAAGCCCACGCGGCACTGCTCTTCGCCGCGAAGATCCTCGCCGGAACATGCTGTGACATCCTGGAAAATCCGGAACTGATACAAAAAATCACCGCTGATTTCACGGCGGCGAAGAAAGAGGCGTGTTGACGCTTCGGACGGACACCGGCGACTCCTCGTTGCGCCGCTGGATTGTGTGTGTCGGGTTGTACAAAAAAGTTTTCATGGTGTTCGGCAACCACCGGGAACGGTTACGGCACACACCGTCCGGGAACGAGGGAACGCAAACACGAAGGGGACACGTTGCACGCGTCCCCTTCGTCGTGTTGTTCTCCTTCCGGCAAAAAGCGGTGCACCGCCTCTCTTTCAGCAGTCACCGCCACAACTGCAGCCACAACCGCAGCCACCGCTCCGCATTGCCCGAAGGGCCGTCAGGTACACGTCCAGGATTCCCTGAAGATTTTCCGCGCAACAGTCTCCACAGGCCCCCGTCGCGGCGGCGATATCCGCCACCGTCTCGGCGCCCTGGGCGATGGCGCGCACCACGTCACGCTTGGTCGTTCCCGTCGCGGCGCACACCACGGTGTGCTGCGACGCTTTTTCCCAATCCATGTGCTCTTCCTCCTCGTCGTCTCGATTTTGTCCCATGTGTTTTATTTCCTTGCACTGCATCCTTTTTGCGTCGAACTCCGACGCGAGGCACCCTTCTTTGCTCACCACCGAAGAAGCGTCACGCCGAAAATATCCCGCAGGGACAGAAACAGCCCGAGCAGCACAAGAACGGTCCCTGTGGAAATCCGAAGAACTTTTTCAACCGCCTGAATCCGCCCGAAGGCTTTCCCGGCACCCTTCAGGCCATAGGCCACGAGAAATGCGGCGCCCACGGCGGGTAAGGCCGAGCCCAGTCCGAACGCTGCGGGAAGGGCGAGGAACGAGCCCGTCTTCACCACCAGGGGAAGCAGATTGCCGAAGAACAGGGCCGCCGACACGGGGCAGAAGGACAGCGCCAACAGCGCCCCCAGAAGAAACGTCCCCAGATCTCCCAACCGGGAAAGGCGTTCCTGCACGCCCATTCCTATTCCCTTGCCGACGGAGGGGAAGGTGAGGAGTTCCAGAAGGACCATGCCGGTGAGGATGAACAGAGGGCCGAGAAGTTTACCCATCTCCCCCTGGAGAAAGGCGGAAATTCGCGGCAGCGACGCAAGTCCCCAGGCGGGAAGAGCCGCGAGAAACACGTAGGCCACACCCCTGCCGATGCCGTAGAGAATGCCCCCCCGCAGCGCCGCGAAGGGATCGCTCACCCGGCGGGCAAGAAAGGCCACCATGGCGAGATTGCTCGCCAGAGGACAGGGACTGAGAGAGAGAAGAATGCCCAACCAGAAGGCACCTCCCAGCGCAACAAAGAGGGCGCTATCCATCCCGCCCCTCCAGGAAAGCGCGACACGACTCCTGCACGTAGGTCACATAGGAGGGTTTGTCGTTCAGGAGATTCCAGATGCGGTCCAGATTCTTCCAGCGAAGAATTTCGTCGCCCCTCTGTTCGGTGAGGATCACCGACTGGGTGGTGAGGGCGAAATCGTCCAGGAAATGCCGGTTCTCCGCCTCCATGACATCCACGGAAAGAAAATGTATCTTTCCTGCGGCAAGTTCCTGGGAAAAAGCCTGCTCCACCGCCTCTTTGGCGTACTCCTCAAGGAGCGTACACGAAACGCACCGGGCCGCACCATGGAAGTAATACACCATGATGGTCGTTCCTTCCGCGCCCCCTCCGGACTCCTTCACCGTCTCCGTCTTTCCCGCTTCCGTCGTCCCGGACCGCCGCGCTCCTCCGAGCCCCCACCAAGCCAGGCTTGCCGCGAGAAAAAGCACTAAAACTCCCGTGATCCACCGCCGCATCGTCGTGTTCATGAATGTCGAATCCCTCCATCGTATCGCGGTAACATCCGTGGCAAGCTCTGCATAACGCCACACCAAACTCTCCTCGCGTCGCGTCGCGCTCTGCGAGACCTTCGCAAAGCCAACGTGGCCTTATTGCAGAGGTCTCTTGGGTTTGCGTTTCTCGGAAGTCCGTTTTTACCGCCAGAGGCCACCCTGTCTCCGGCAAAAACGGCACCGGCATGTTGCATCCTCCGAAGCTGTCCTTCCTAGGCAACAAGCGGGACTATGTGGTAATCTTAGCACATAAAAAGCACGCACTCTCTCGGTATTTTTGCCGAGAACCTCCGACGCACTTCCGTTTTTTCAGGCACTCCGAGGCCGAACGGCACTCTCCCCGGAAGGGGAGCACAAAACTCCGCCCCGGGCGCGCTCGAAAGAAACGACCGGTGCTTCCGGAAATGAAAGGCAGGTGATCGTCCATGAAATGTCTCCGCATCACCTCCGCATACTGGCTCGAAACCGTCCGGCGTCACGGAGGTGATTTCCGTCTCGAGTGGGAGACGTTCATCTCCGGGTGATGAATGGCTTTCAAAGGCCCGGTGGGCCTTTTCGGAAAACCGGAGAACATCGAGGGATACGAACCTTTCGCCGTGGAAGACACCGAGAAGACGGTCTGCTGGATCTCCCAAAAGGTCCTCGCCGCCTTCGCCGCATCTCCCGAAGAGGAACACCTCTTTTTCGTCGAGGGAACGGGACGCCTGCGCCTTCGTTTCGTCGAAACGGGCACGTTCTGACGCGACGCCGAAGGCTCCTCCCGACCCAATCGCCAGCAGCGAGCCCCTCTCCGCCGCCCGGAGCGAGAGCTCGCTGCCTTTTGCCTACACAGGATAGGCCATGCGATGCATGGGCACCACGAGGACCGGGCAGGGGGCCTGTTGGGCAACACGGTATGCGACGGTGCCGATACGGTACTGAGGCGACCACGCCTTTCCCTGAGCGCCGAGGAGGACAAGCGTGGCCTTCGTCGCCCTGGCCGTGTCCAGAATCGTTTCCACCGCCTGCCCCTCTTCGGCGATCACGGCGACATCCATACGGGGATGCGCTCTCTTCAGGCGCTCCGCCATGCTCTGAAACCGCTCCATCTCCAGGGCGATCAACGCCTCCATCCTCTCCCGGCATTCCTTCCCCGCTCCGGGAATTCCCTGAAACAGCGCGGCGTGATGGCGCTCGTGCACGTGAAGGATGGTCATGCGTTCCAGCTCAGGAGAGGCCGTTTCGGCGATGCGCTCCACGTATTTGAAGGCGTGCAGGGACGAGTCGGAGAGATCGCAGCCGTAAAGAACGTTCCGAAAAAGAAAATCCTCCCGTTCCATCCGCTCCAGACCGACGAGAATGGGCAAGGGGCACATCTCGAGAATCCGATAGGCGGTCTCGCCGAAGAGGCGGGCCGTCAAGGCCCGCTGGAGGGGGTGACCCTGTCCCATGACGACCAGGGAGACCTCGCGCTCCAGGGCGGTGCGGACGATCTCGTCAAAGGGAATGCCGGACCGAACGAGGATCTCCACATTCCATCCCTCTTCGATCAGGCTTTCCTCCTGTGCGGCAAGCCTGGCCTTTTCGGCCTCTCCGAGAGAGGAAATCCCCTTCCGCTCGTCCAACACGTGCAAAAGCGCCACATCCGAGGCGCCCACGCTGCGGAACGAAGCGGCGCTCCGCAGATCGCTCTCCGATGCCTCACTGAGATCGGTGAGAAGCAAAATCCGCGCAAACATGATCATCACCTCCGTCGCAACTCTCCCCCAAAGAGATCGTCCGAAGGGGAAACGCCCCGGCAAACCGGATCCCCGCCGATCCGCCTCCATTCGCGAACCGACGTGCTAGAGGGAGATCCCTGCCCAGAGGAAGACTCCTCCAGCGACAATCCCCAAAAGCACCGCAAGGGCGGCGTAAGTTCCCACCACTTTCCACCCGGCGATGCGCGACGCGCTCATCATGGAGGGAATGGAACTCATTGGACCGCCGATCATGAACGCCAGAGCCGCCGCAGGATCCATGCCGAGCCCGAGCATGGCCTTCACGAGAAAGACCTCCACCAGCGTGGGCGTGTAGGTGGGAACACCGATGAACGACCCGATCACGACACCCCGGAAGCCCGTGAGATACTTGGCCACAAGCGGTGGCGGCAGGTAGGCCTCTACGAAGGAGATGGCCGCCACACCCAAAAGGAGCACGGGAAGAATCTTTTTCGCCAGTCCGAGAGCTTCGTCGAGCCCCCGCCCGGACTTCTCCCAAAAGGACTCCTCTTCCGTCGTTCCCGCAAAGAGACGCTTGCGCCCCGCATATTCCTGTTCCTTGACTTTTCCGAAGGATGTACGGGACACCACACAGCCGATGGCCATGGCCCCCAGGGCGGAAGCGAGAAAACGCCCCACCGCGAGCTTCCAGGACAAAAGCTCCCAGGTGAAGAAGAGAGCCATCACGTTCGCCGCAGGCGCCATGAGCAAAAAGGTCACCGCAGGACCGATACCCGCCCCGGCGATGAGCAACGCGCCGAAGATGGGCAGCATGGCGCAGGAACAGACCGTCAGAATCGGCGCGGTCAGCGCCGCCGCAACGTAGGCCGAACCTTTTCCGCTCGCCAAAAGGCGACTGCAACGTTCCTGGGAGACAAAGGCGATGATGCCGCCCCCCAGACAAAAGGCGAATGTCAGAGGCCCCCAAGCTCGGGTCACGTAACTTCCTGTATAGAGCAACGGAAGCAAAGGCAGAGAAAGACTCTTCAGGTCTTTCAACACAAAGATCGGAAAAAGGGGTCTTCCCGTGATCCGCGGAACAATGATGGTCGCCGCTCCGAGGAACAGGAGCCCCCAAAAGAACATTCCCTTGAAGGAAACGCTCCGTACCGTCTCCCGAGGCAATTCCTCGAAACGAGATTTTCCTTCCTCCTTCTTTGAGGCAGCTTCTTCCTGTCGGACCGCAGTCTCTTCCTTCACGGAACACACCTCCTCCTTCTCGTTCCGTCTTCTCGTTCTGTCACCCCTTCGCCCGCCGGTCTTTTTCGGATCTTCTTCGCGTATCAGGGAAACGCCGCTCAAGAAAGACGCACCCCTCTCGATCTCCTCCATGTTTTTCCGAGGGCAGCGTTTTGTAGAGGCTTTTAGGAGAAGCGTTACGAAAGCAGAAGTATGTTTCGTGGAGACACCGGAACTCCGCACGCCGGGCCTCTCTCACGTCTATAGATGACCGCCGTGAAGAGCCCCCCTCGCTCCGGAGGAAATCCGCCGCCGCCTCCCGGACGGAGCCGCGCCTCTCCATCCTTCCTCGGGACGTTGCGTTTTTCGAGCGCGCTCGGCGTCGGCAATGAACAGCGCCAGAAAAAGGGGCATGTCGGGCAAATGTCTCCGCCTTCCCCTCCGTCATCCTGAACGGGCCGGAAAAGAGAAGGACGAAGAAAAAGAGCGCCCCCGCACGAGCGCTCCTTTCCAGCTCTTTCTACGACAGGACGTTCTCTTTCTCCTGCGCAAGAAGCTCTTTCGCCTTGGCGACGATGAGATCCAGCGTCTCCTCCGTCACCGGCGTGGCTCCTTTCTTCAAACCGAGGTCCGTGAGACGAAGATGGATGAAATCCCTTATTTCCGCTTGCTCAAGGCACTTTCGTGCGCAGTCGAGACCGCATCCATCAAGGGCAAGAACCCTGTCTGCGCTTCGGGCCGACAGGGCAAGCCCTGAAGAGCCGGTCGCCACCAAGGCAAGACAAGACATGTTCCCCTCGCCTTCCACCATCAATTTTCTTGCCGCACCATCCGCGAGAGCACCAAGATCGGCCGCTCCTGAACAGGAAAAGAGCATCCGCAAAGATCCGCCGCAACAAGAGCTGGAGCATGTGTTCGACATGGTCTTTTCCTCCCGAATTCTTCCTCTCCGCCTGCAACAGAAACATTTCCGCCCGCAGGTTCGTTTTTTACCTCTCCGCTCGTTTGTTTTTCCGACGACACCGTATTCTCTTTCCTCTCCGTTCCACCCCCCGCAGCGCCCTTCGGATTCAGACCGAACAGCCGGAACTCAGGCGGACAAAACGCCGAAAAACCATCCGGCGATCGTGGAGAGCACCACCACGATGCTCACGTAGGCGGCGGTCATCTTGGTACCGATGACGCTCCGGATGACGAGCATGTTCGGCAGCGAAAGGGCCGGTCCGGCAAGAAGCAGCGCCAGAGCGGGCCCCTTGCCCATACCTGCGCCGAGAAGCCCCTGGAGGATGGGCACCTCCGTGAGCGTGGCGAAGTACATGAACGCCCCGGAGAGGGCGGCGAAGAAGTTCGCGAAGAGGCTGTTGCCCCCGACGAGAGCGCTCACCCAGGCGCTCGGAATGAGCGCCTCATGCCCAGGGCGCCCGAGGAGAAACCCCGCCACGAGCACGCCGCCGAAGAGCAGGGGCATGACCTGGAGTGCATAGCCCCAGGTGGAGGAGAACCACTCCTGCCGCTCCTCCGCCTTGAACCAGAAGGCACTGGCAAGAACGGTGACGGCAAGAGCCGCACCCGCCACGTGCCACTTGACGGCGTACACGGAAGCCCAGAAGCTCTCCGGCACCTTCGGCGCGGCCCAGTTGGCGAAGACGAGGAACGTCACCATGCCGGCCATGTGGAGGCTCGTCTTCCAGAGCGGGCGCCCCTCTTCCTCGGGAAGCTGGGCGAACCCCTTCTGGCGGCTCTCTTCGGTGTTGCGGAAGAAGAAAGCCATGAGCACTCCCACCACCACGCTGAAGAGGACGGCCCCCACGGCTCGGGCGATGCCGAGTTCCGCCCCCAGCACCCGGGCGGTGAGGATGATCGCCAGGGCATTGATGGCCGGACCGGAGTAGAGAAAGGCCACGGCGGGACCAAGTCCCGCGCCGCGCTTGTAGATCCCCGCAAAGAGCGGGAGCACCGTACAGGAACAGACCGCGAGGATCGTTCCCGACACGGCGGCCACCGAATAGGCGACGACTTTTTTCGCCTCCGCTCCCAGGTACTTCATCACCGCCTGCTGACTCACGAAGACCGAGATGGCCCCGGCGATGAAGAACGCCGGAACCAGGCAGAGAAGGACATGCTCCCGGGCGTACTCGTGCATCATTGCCAGGGATTCGACCACGGAGCCGGCGATGCGTCCGCTCTCGGCGGGAAGGTAATAGAACACCAGGAAAAACCCCAGAATCCAAAGGAATTTCTGTCGATCACTCATCGGTCGTCACCTCGAACAGGAACTCTTCTTCGTATATGTGGCGAAAATCGCACATAAAGTTCCGAAAAAAGCCCCCGACGTGCGTCGGGGAGCTCTTCTTTTCTTGGTCCCTTCAAACAAAAGCACCAAAAACGCTCCCGAAACAGGGAGTCAATCGAGCACGGACCTGACCTGTCCCCAGTCCCGCTAGGCCATCTTCGAAAGGAGTGCCTTGGCCTCCTCGACGGAAAGAACCTTGCCTGCGGCAAGAACCTTGCCGTCCACGGCGAGCCCCGGCGTGGCCATGACGCCAAAGTCCATGATCTTGTCGATCTCCGTCACTTTTTCGATCTCAAAATCCAACCCCAACTGCGTCGCCGCCTCCGAGGCGGCCTCTGCGAGCTTCTTGCACTTGGGGCAACCGATACCGAGAATCTGGATCTTCATGAGCGCAAACCCTCCCTTCCTTTTTGTCCGCTCTTTCCTTCGCAGGATTTCCGCGGAACACCTCCGAAAACGGTCTCTTCAGGCATCTTGCCGGAACAGGGGGAGACGTGCCGATTTCTCTCCAACAGGGGACACGAAACTCCCTCCGAGACGTTTTCGCCCGTCAGTGCATCCACACAGGAAAGAATCGCCGTCAAGCAGCGCATGCGCATGCGATAGAAGACGTTGAGCCCCTCCCTGCGATCCTCGATGATGTCCAGCATGCGAAGAATGGAAAGATGCTTGCTGATGGTGGTCCGATCACAGGAAAATGCTCCGGCGATGTCGCAAACGCACCGCTCTCCCTCCGAGAGCAACTCCACGATGGCCAAACGAACCGGATGGGAGAGCCCCTTGAAGATGTCGGCCTTCTTCCGTTGCCGGTCCATCCGCACGACCTCCTCTTTGTGGCAATGTTGCCACCAAAGAATAAGCATGTCAAGCCTCCTCCCGCCCCTGTGCGGCGGGACAGTGATATTGCCATCCCTGAGCGGGACAAAGAAAAGGTCCCTTCTGGAGAACAGGGGCGACGTCTTTCGAGAGGCAAGGAGGCGCGGGACAACGCAAGGGCATCCCCCGGTGGAGCATCAGCCGACGGGAACGGTCAGGCGGTCTCGGGCAGACTCTCGAAGGGTGATTTTGAGAAGGCGAGCCGGAAGCGTCCCACGGTCTGCACGGTGAAAAGATAGTCCCCCTCCGGCATGGGCCCCATCTTTCTCCAGTTGTCCAACACATCCTTGTGGATCCGACAGGTCATCCCGCCCTCCCCCTCGATGGTGTACTCCTCGTACCCCTCTCCGCTCTCGGGAAGCCCCAGATAGGCCGCAGCACCCTTGTAGACGGAGCAACATCCCATGATGATGTTCCGCCACTGGATGAAAAAGCTCTTGGTCGGATTCTCCAGAATTTGCTCCAGCCAATAGTCGGAGGTGATGCGTATCGTGGCATTTCTCGTCTCGCTCACAGGTCGTTCCTCCGTTCTGTCCGTGCGCTTCTCTCCTGCGCCTTTTTTCTCTCCGTTTCGGGGTCCTCCCCGCCCTTTGCTCCTTCATCCGCTCCATTGCAGAACTTCGTACGCATGAAGACCCGGAGGCGCTCCCCATCCTCCCGAAGGAGACGCTCCTTCGGCAACTCCTCCAGGAGTGCCGCAAGGAAGGGGGAGCGGGCAAATGCCTCCTGGTGCAACCGGTAGTGCATCCACTGGGCCCGCCGCTCGCAGGAGACGAGACCGGCCTCCCGAAGGCGGTTGAGATGCCGGGACGCGTTGGGTTGCGACAGGCCCAACAGTTCCATGAGATCGCACACGCAGAGTTCTCCTTCGCGGAGGAGATGCAACATGCGAAGCCGGGTCTCGTCTCCGAGGACTTTCAAAAGCCGTGCCGTCTCCACGTTGTTCCACACCTCCTTCCGAGACACCGTTTCGACGACGCCAGTATATTCATCTTCAGTTATATGCGTCAAGACAAATACGCCGAACCGACTCATGAAAAAAGCCGGTTCGGCATGGGGTTTCTTTCGAAAAACCCTCGAAAGGCGACTCCCTTCGGGTGGAAAAACCTCAGTCTTTCCGGAGAGAATTCAGGAAGGGACGAATATCGCCCTCCGGGAGGGGACGGCTGAACCAGAATCCCTGGATCACATCGCAGGAGGTGGTGGTGAAGCGCACCTGCTCCTCCGTTTCCACTCCCTCGGCGATGATCTGCAGGCCCAGCTCGCGGGCGAGCTGGATGATGGCCCAGACGATGAGTTCGTTCTCCTTCCGTTCGTGCAGGTTTTGGATGAAGGAGCGGTCTATCTTCAGCGTATCCAGGGGAAGCGTCCGGAGATAGGTGAGCGAGGAGTAGCCCGTTCCGAAATCATCCAGGGCGACCCGCACGCCGTGGGACTTGAGCACCCTGAGATTCTCCAGGCTCGTCTCATAGGACGTGAGCAAGGCTGTCTCGGTGATCTCCACCTCAAGCGCCTCCGGAGGCAGCTCCGTCTCCTCCAGAATGCGAAGCACCTCCCAGGCGAATCCCTCCTGCTGAATCTGCCGCGTGGAGAGGTTGACCGCCATGTGGTGCACTTCGCCGACATCGCGGAGTTCCCTGGCGAAACGGCAGGCCCGACGCAGGGCGAACTCACCGAGGGGGAAGATGAGCCCGGAACTCTCCGCCACCGGCACGAACTCGCCGGGAGAGATCCATCCGAGTTCCGGGTCGTTCCAGCGGAGCAGCGCCTCGAACCCGACCACGCGCCTGGAGACGGCGGAGAAAAGAGGCTGGTAGTGCAGCGAGAGCAGCTCCTGCGAGACCGCATCGCGGAGACGACGCTCCAGATCGACCCTCCGGAGCAGGTCCTGATTGAGGCTCTCCTCGTAGAAGACCAGGTCCCCGCGGCATTCCGCCTTGGCCTTGTGCAGGGCCATGTCGGCCTTCTTGAGCAGTTCCCCCGGGTCCGTCCCGTCATCCGGAAAGAGCACCACCCCTGCGGTGAGGGAATAAAAGTGCGATGTTCCCTCGTCGGCGAAGGGATCGGCAAAGGTTCCGAGCAGGCGCCGTGCGTAGGATTCGATCTCCTCCCGGGAATCTTCCCCCTCCCGGAGCACCAGGAATTCGTCGCCTCCTACTCGGGCCACAAGATCCCTTTCCGTGGAAACCGCGAGAAAACGCCTTGCCGCATCCTGGAGGACCAGATCTCCACTGGCATGCCCCAGGGAATCGTTCACGATACGGAAATCGTCCACGTCGAGGAAAAGCAGGGCACCTCTGGTTTCTCCGTTCCGCGCACGCCGGAGCACTTCGTCGAGACGTTCCAGCAGAAGGCGCCGGTTCGGAAGATCCGTCAAGGCGTCGTAGTAAGCCATGCGGTGAATCTGTTCGTCCCGAAGCCGTTCTTCGGTGATGTCGAGCATGAAACCCATGACGCTCGTGACGTTTCCTTCCTGTCTGATGGGTGCGAGGATGTTGCGATAATGCCGGACCGTTTCGTTTCTGGGGTCCTTCGCCTGCACCTCGAAATCCACCACGGCACCGGCCCTCGCCTGGCGGAGTTTTTCCCCCCAAAGTTCTCCGGAACCCCGATCGCAATTCGCCTCCTCGTCTCTCCTGCCGAAAAGGTTCCCCCGCTTGGCAAGAGAAAGATCGTTCTGGAGGATGATCCGCCCTTCCATGTCATGGACCCAGAATTCGACGGGAAGATTGCGCACCAGCGCCTCCATGAGCGCACGATGCTGCTGGAGCCGCTCTTCCGCGTTGCGCCGATCCGAGATGTCTCTGATGATGCTCTGCATTGTGCCGTCGGGAAGGCGCTTCGTCCGCATTTCCACCCAGAAGGACGTTCCATCCCGGCGAAGGAGCTTTCGCTCGTTCGTCACAGTGGCGCCTCGTTGCAGCTCTTCCCTTTGCAACGGTTTCCGGCGCAATTCATCCAGGGGAAAAAGCTTTTCCACAGGACGTCCGAGCATCTCCTCCAGAGAGAAGCCCGTCCATGCCAGGATCTGGGCATTCACCTCCAGGACGCCCAAGTGTTCATCCGCCCGAACAAGCCCGTCCACGGCCTCTTCGAAAAAGACCTGGAGCTGCTCCTCCCGCTCCCGGAGGCGGCGTGTCGCGCTCCGCATGTCCTCATAAAGGGAGAGAAATCCTGAAAGCAGCCGTTCCGCCTCGGAACCGGGGCGATACTGCACCACGGGAAGATCCGGCACCTTTTCGGGATGGTTCCTGAGCTCGTCGATGGCGGCGGTGAGCGCGGCATAGCTCGAGAAGAGCGGCTTCAGCAGGCGCGCCGCAAGGGAGAGTCCTCCACCGAGGAGGACGAGGGAAAGTAGGAGGACTTTTCCCATGAAAAGACGAAAATCTTTCTCCAGATCGGTCACGTACATCCCCGTACCGATGTAGCAGGACAGTTCCGGAATCCCCGCCACATAGGAGATTTTTCGCTGCGGTTCCGCGGAATTCGGCGGCGGATACTCGTAGGAGACGTAGCCGCCGCCGGCCCTCGCTCTCTCGACGAGGGCCCGGATGATGAACACGCCCCGGGAATCCCGGAGTTCCGCCTGATTCGTGCCCTCCTTGGCGCGTTCGTAGGGCTGCACGAGCATGGTGCCGTCGTAGTCGCTCATGAAGACGTAATTGGGACCGAACACATCGTCGTAGGTCATGCGTCGGATAAGGTCCGTCACCTGACGAAGCGCCTCCTCCTTCGGCAACATACCCTGATTGTACCGGGCAAGGATCGGCGCGACGGAACGGGAGGCCACCTGGACAATGCGCCGGATCTCGTTCCGACGCTGCTGCTCCAGGTTTTTCAACTGAGCGACGTACAGAAACACGAACAAGGCCGCCAGGGCGACCATCAGCGCGGTCACGGAGAAAATCAGGCGCGTCCTCGTGTCATCGAAGCGTCTCATTGAGAAGAGCATCTCCCGACTTCCTTCCCCTGCAGGACGAAATGATCCGTCACGATTCTTCGATGGAGTTCCCCGGCTCCATTATGGGACGTTCCCTCGCTTTTGACAATCATTACAACGGTCTAAGAAAGTGAAGCGACCACGCTTCACTTTCCGCACGGCCGAAGTTTTCAGCCCGAGCGCCGCTCAGTCACGATGGGATGCGTACACCTGCGGGAAAGTGGGCGTCCCCTTAGTGCGGGAATCTGGATGTCCCTTGACGACAGGGAACACCATCTGCAACGGGAAACGCTTCTGCACAGTTCTGTCATACTGCTTCATGACCATCTTTGTTTTCTAACAAAACAAAAAGACATACGCTTGAACGATTGTAGTTCTTCTTTTACACTGAGAGTGAAAACCCGTACATTTCCGGGAGAAACCGCGCCGGGAAAGATCGACCCGAAAAGAGTCGAAGAGAGGGGGGGAAGAGTCATGTCATCGCTTTCGCGACATCCACAGAAAACCGCTCGGTCGTCCGCCTCGGAAAAAGGACATTCGCCCCGAAAGGACCCACGGCAAACATCCGCCGAGACGACAGGAAGAGAAATCCGGGGCATCTCATTACGCCAGAAACTCCTGGGGACCACCGTTCTGGTGGTTCTGCTCGCCGTGCTCGCCACCACGGGTACCGCAGTCTACATCTTCTCCGTCACCATGGAGGAAGAGGCCGGGGGGGACGCGGAACTCGCCGTGAACGGACTGGAGCAACTCCTTTTCCGGCAGCGGGACAGAACGGAACTGCTCGCCCGGAATCTGGCACGCTTCGGGGACGTGGTCGACGCCGTCCGGGAGGGAGATACGCGGATCGTCCTGGAACGGTTGACGCCGCTGGCGAAGGAGCAGGGTCTCGATTTTGTGACCGTCACGAATGCCGAGGGCATCGTGGTGGCCAGGACACACAGCCCGGAACAGAAGGGAGACAGTGTCCTCGGCCAAAGCAATGTCCGAGAGGCCCTGAAAGGGCACACCTACGCCGCGGTGGAGTCCGGCACGGTGGTCCGCCTCTCCACCCGGTGCGGCGTTCCTCTTCTGGACGGAGAAGGACGGATCGTGGGCGTGGTGAGTGCGGGCATCTCCCTCGAAAATTCTTCTCTCGTGGACGAGGGAAAGAAGCTCTACGGCACGGAGATGACGGTCTTCATCGGCGATGAACGCCTCAGCACCACCATCGAGAGGGACGGCACGCGCCTTGTCGGGACAAAGCTCGATCCCTCCATCGCCAGGATCGTCCTCGAAGAGGGCAGGCCCTACGCAGGAAGAGCCGAAATCCTCGGCGCCCCCTACATCACCGCGTACAAACCTCTCCTCGGGCCCGACGGAAAACCTCTGGGCGCCCTCTTCGCGGGAGCACCGCTGGAAACGCTCATCGACGCCAGGAATTCCGTGCTCCGCATGGTGCTCCTCATCGGGGCGGCGGTCCTCGCCGGAGCCATCGGCGTGTTCACGATTCTCTCGGGACGTATCGTGAACCCCCTCCGCCGGGTCGCGGATCTGGCGCAACGAGCGGGAGAGGGGGATCTCTCCTTCGGCAGGGAGGACTTCGGCGTCTCCAGCCGGGATGAGCTGGGTTCCATGGCGGACGCCCTGGCGACCATGATCTCCCGCCAGAGGGACATGGTCATGGAGGTGCAGCGGGAAGCCCGTCGTTTCGCCGCCGCTGCGGAATCGCTTTCGGCCTTCTCGCAACAATCCGTGGCATCCATGGAAGAGGTGAAGAAATCCCTCGGAAAAGCAAACACTCTTTCGGAGGCGAACGCCGCCGCGCTGGAGGAGACGAATGCCGGAGTGGAGGAGGTCGCCTCCAGTGCCTCCACCACCGCCTCCAGCGCCACCGAGGGAGCCGAGGCCTCGGCGGCGACGACCCGCATGAGCGACGAGGCGGCTCACCAGGTGGAGGAGACGGTGCGAAAGGTCCGAAGCGCCGGAGAAAAATCCCGTGAGACCGCGACGGTCGTCGAGACCGTCGGACGTTCCGTGGAGTCCATCACGAGCTTCATCGCCACGATCCGCAACATCGCGGACCAGACGAACCTGCTCGCGCTCAATGCCGCCATCGAAGCCGCCCGGGCGGGCGAGGCGGGACGGGGTTTCTCCGTGGTGGCGGAGGAAGTCCGCAAACTGGCGGAAGAGTCGGCCACCGCGGCGCGGGAAGTGGAAACGCTGGTTTCGTCCCTGACGCAACAGACCGACGGAGCGCTTCGCTCGTCGAAGGATGTGGAAACACTGACGACCCAGGCCGTCGCGGACTCCGAAGAGGCGCGGAAACGCCTTGCTGCGGCGCTCACGGAGATCGCCCGCCTCGACGATGTCATGCAGAACATCGCCGCCGCCGCGCAACAACAAGCCGCTGCAAGTTCGGAAATGGCGCAGAGCGTGGACCAGGTCACCAAGGCCACGGCGGAAACAGTGCGCCTCATGGAGGGCATTCGCACCGCCACGGACGAGACGACCCATGCGGCAAGCCGTGTGGCGGAAGAATCCGAGACGCTTTCCGCGGGAGCGACAACGCTTCGGAGTCTTCTGGAGCGCTTCACCACCGGGGAAACCGATTCCGGGGATGCTGCCGGAGCACTTCCTCCGCCTGAAAAACACCGACTTCCGGCAAAGCCGGAACGGTAGCGCGGAACCCTCCTTTTCCGGAAAACACGCTCCGAAGACTTGCGAAAAACGCACGGCAATGCCCCGAGCCCCGGACATTTCTCCGGGGCTCGTTCTGTTTGCCGGAGAACGCGCACCTCCGCACATTCCGCCCGCAACAGCCACGTTTCGCTTGACAAAGGGAGGATCAAGGATGACACTGTTTTTCAAATTAGTGGCACCTCCTTCGCATGATTTCCGAAGTGTGCCCGAGGAGGCTGAATATCATGGTCGAAACGCACTGCACCCGATTCCGTTCCGCTCCGTCGTGCCCCAGAAAAACACGTTTTCCCCGACCCTTCCAAAAAGAAAGCTTGTGTTCCCTCTTCGTTCTGACGTTTCTCTTCTCTCTTCTTTGGGCCGGCGGCGCCTCCGCCCATTTTCAGGTGATCCTTCCGGACAGAAACATCGTCGCCCAGGGAGAGTCACGGACGATCACCCTGGACCTCCGTTTTACCCATCCCTTCGAAGGACAGCTCATGAACATGGCATCGCCGCTGCGCTTCGGCGTCGTCATCCGGGGGGAGACCACGGATCTTTTGGGCACGCTCACGAAGGTGGAACATCCCGGTGGGCTTCTTTCCTGGAAGGGCTCCTTCGATGTCACGCGCCCCGGGGACCACATTTTCTTCGTGGAACCCGAGCCCTACTGGGAGCCTGCGGAGGGGAAATACATCGTGCACCTCACGAAGACCGTGGTGAACGTCTTCGGCATGGAGGAAGGATGGGATGAACCGGCGGGCCTCCGGGCGGAGATCCTGCCCCTCACCCGCCCCTACGGCCTCTGGGCCGGCAATTCCTTCACCGGGCAGGTTCTCGTGGAGGGAAAACCGCTCGCGGGAGCGGAGGTCGAAGTGGAATTTCTCAACGACGACGGCGCCGTGAAGGCCCCGGCGGATCCCTTTGTCACCCAGGTGGTGAAGACCGACGACCGGGGGATCTTCTCCTACACCATGCCCTGGGGAGGCTGGTGGGGGTTCGCCGCCCTCGCGGAAGCCCCGGAGACGAAAAAGGCCCCCGACGGCACCGACGCACCTCTCGAACTCGGCGCCGTGCTCTGGGTCCGGACCGAGAACCGTCCGTAGGCCGGAACCGGGCACAAAAAAGAAGCCTGCCTCTGCAGGGATCTTCGAAGGCAGGGAAAGGATCTCATTCATGCACATCGCGGAAGGAGTGCTCTCTCTGCCCGTGCTCGTCACGGGAGGTGCCGTGGCTGCCCTGGGCACTGCGGTGGGGCTGCGACATCTCGACGCGGACACCATCCCCCGGGCGGGGGTCGTGTCCGCCGCCCTCTTCGCGGCGTCGCTCATTCACGTGCGCCTCGGCGCATCGAGCCTGCATCTGGTCCTGAACGGCGTGGCGGGGCTCCTGCTGGGGAGCGCGGTCTTCCCGGCCTTTCTCGTCTCGCTCTTCCTGCAGGCCGTGCTCTTCCAGTTCGGCGGCCTGCTCGTGCTGGGGGTGAACACGGCGGTCATGGCCTGTTCGGGCTTCGCCGCGGGAATGGCGGCACGGTTTCTCCTCCGCCGGGGAACCCCCACTTTTGTCGCGGGCTGCATCGCCGGAGGCGGAGGACTTCTCGGCGCGGCGCTTCTCGCCGCCGCGGCACTTGCCGCGAGCGGCGAAGCCTTCGGTGCCGGCGCCCGACTGCTTCTGGTGGCGCATCTCCCCCTCGCGGCGGTGGAGGCCGCCGTGGGAGGCTGTGCTTGCACCCTGCTGCTCCGTCGCTTTCCAGATCTGTTTCAGTAGATTCATGTAGACTTATGAAAGCCACTTCCGGAAAGAAGCTTATCCGTTCCGGAAAGCTTTCCGTCATGATCCAAAACTCCTCTGGGAAAGAGGAGAAGAGGTGCGCACCCTAAATGCCTGGAGGCTTGTGCATCATGAGCGGAAAAAACTTCTGCGGTACCCCTTCTGCGGAGCAGAAAACATCCCGAGAGCATCGTTCCGCGTCACGGCGGCATTTCCGCACCGACATGTCACTGCGGGCCGTGCTTCTCGTCCTCTGCCTGGCCCTGCTCGGCATCACCCTCGCGCCCCGTGCGGGCGAGGCCCATCGTCTCCTCGTCTTCGCCTACGTGGAGGGCGGAATCCTCTCGGGCGAGGCCTACTTCAACGACGGCGCCCCGGTAAAGCAATGCCCCGTGTCCGTCACCGACGACGAGGGGCGGGAAACCGTCTCGGGAACCACCGACGAGGGAGGCCGCTTCGCCCTCGTTCTTCCCGAGGGACTCCCGGCGAAAACACTCCTCGTCTCCGTGAACGGCGGCGGCGGCCACAAGGGAACATTCCGCCTCGACATGCCCGATGGGGGCTCTCCCCCGGAGAAAGCCGCCCCGGCTGCGGGAACAGCCTCCGGCACCGTCCTGGCGGAGCAAACCCGGCAGCCCACGCCGCCCGAGACTCCCTCCGGCGCACTTCCGTCCCCGGAAGCACTGGAAACGTTTTTCACCGCGACTCTGGAGAAGGCTCTCGACGAAAACGCCGCCCTGCGGCGCGTGGCGCTTCTGGAGGGGAAGCTCGCGGCTCTCCAGGAGGAGCTTCTCGTCCTCCGCCGGGAACTCGCCGGACCACGCATACCGGAGATCCTCGGCGGAATAGGGTACATCATCGGCATCACCGGAGCCGCGCTCTGGGCGCTTTCCCGCAAAGGCGGGAGCGGAAAGAGATGAACGAACGCATTTCTCCCGCAGAACGGCCGCACCCGGAACGAAGGGAAGCGGAAGGAGCCGCAGGGCGCGCACGGCGCGATCCGGACGACTTCCGCTCCTTGCCGACCTTCGGATGGGCCGATACCGAAGAGGCCTGCTGCGCCTCCCTCGCCCCGGAGCGGAGAGGCGAAACGGGCGGCACCGGCAACGTGCCGTTTCTGGAAAAGCTGCCCCCCGCCTCCCGGGTGCTTCTTGCGGTGTGTTTCGCCTGCGCCGCCACTCTGGCTACGTCCCTTTCCGCCCAGGCGCTCCTTCTGGTCTACGGAGGCGCGCTGCTCCTCCTCTCCGGAGTCTCTCCGGGCCGTGCGGCGCGGCGTCTCCTGCCCCTGTGGGGAATGCTTCTCCTCCTCTGGGTGACGCTTCCCTTCGGTGCGCCCTCCCTCCGGGAAGGAACCACTCTCGCCCTTGCGGTGACGCTCAAGGCGACGGGGGCGCTCCTGGCCTTTCTCGCCCTGCTGGGAACGCTGCCGCCGGAAGAGCTGTTCCGCACCCTGGGTCGTTTCGGCGTGCCCCCCAAGCTGCTCCTGCTCTTCCACTTCACCCACCGTTACGCCTTCGTCTTCCGGGACGAGGCGGAGCGAGTCCTCAAGGCCATGCGCCTTCGCGGCTTTGCCGCGGGCCTGTCGCGGGAGAGCCTTCGCGGATGGGGATACCTGGTGGGGAGCATTCTGGGGCGAAGCCTGGACCGGGCGGAGCGTGTCGCGGCGGCCATGCGCCTTCGTGGTTTTACGGGAACGCTGCCGGCCATCGAGGAACCGCTTCCCCGGGGCAAGCGCCTCTGGACCGCCGGAGCGGTGGCCGCACCGCTTTTGTGCATCCTTCTCCTGGCGCAATGACCGCTTCTCGTACAGGCTCCGTCTCCGCAGGCCCGCCGCTCCTTGAGGCACGCACGCTCTCCTTCTCCTATCCCCGCCAGAGGGAGATCCTCCGAAACATCTCCCTCGCCCTGCGGAAAGGAGAACGACGTTCTCTCCGGGGCAGCAACGGCGCGGGCAAGACCACGCTCCTGCATCTCCTGGTTGGACTGCTCCGCCCGACGGAAGGGGAGATCCTCTTCGACGGAGCGCCCGTGACGGACAGACAGAACCTGGCCCGTCTTCGCGCCTCCGTGGGACTGCTCTTCCAGGATCCGGACGACATGCTCTTCTGCCCGTCCCTTCTGGAGGACGTGACCTTCGGACCGCTCAACCTCGGTGTTTCCAAGGAAGAAGCCCGCAGGAGATCCCTCGACGTTCTGGAGCGGCTCGGCCTGACGCATCTTGCCTCCCGCCCTCCTTATACGCTTTCGGGGGGTGAGAAACGCCTCGGCGCCCTGGCGGCGCTCCTCTCCATGGAGCCGAAGGTCCTCCTCCTGGACGAGCCCACCGGGGGTTTGGATGAAAGGGCCTGGGGCGTGCTCGTGGAGGAGCTTTCCCGAAACTCCGCGGCACTGCTCGTGGCTTCCCACGACGAGGAGTTCCTCGCCGCCGTCGCCCCCGAAGGGTTTCTGCTCCGGGAGGGAACGCTCGCTTCATTTCCGCCTGAAGAGAACCTCCGGGAGCATCACCCCGCCACGACGCAGCAGCGCCCCCGCCGCTTCGCCTCGTAGAGGCGGCGGTCCGCCAAGGCGATCAGGAGATCCGTCGCAAGCGCGCCGCGAAGGCTTTCTTCCTCAACGGAGGCGACTCCGGCGCTGAAGGACACTCTGAGGGATTCGTTTCCCCACGGAAAAGGAATGCGGCGTGTGCGGGCCAGCAGGCGCAACGTACGACATACGGAAGCCCGAAGCCCCTTCCCGGGAAAAAACAGAATGAACTCTTCGCCCCCGAAACGTCCCACCACGTCCTCCGGCCCCAGATGCGCCTCGAACAGTTCCACGAGCCCCCGAAGCACCGCGTCACCGGCGGGATGTCCGTAGGTGTCGTTGATCCGCTTGAAATGGTCCAGATCGAGAAAGGCCATGGAAAAAACGAACCCTTCGCGGAGGTGACGCTCGATTCCCTTCCGGAGAAGTTCTTCCATATACCGCATGGTGTACGCCCCCGTGAGAGAATCCCGACAGGCCATCTCCCGGAGTCGCTCCTCCGCGACATGCCGTTTCGTTACGTCTCCCAGGAGAAAGAGTATCCCCGGAACCTCTCCGTTTTTCCCCGGAAGAGGGCGACGGCGCACATCCAGGTAGCGCGTGTCTCCGTCGGCCCCGGCGAGGGCAACCTCCCGCCGAAGCGGTTCGCTGCCGTCGAGCAGCGGAAGAATTTCCTCCCATTCCGCGAGCAATTCTCTGGCGGAAGTTCCCATGAGAACGGCACGTCGTTCCCGCACTCCAAGCAGCTCCTTCATGGCGGGATTCATGTCGATGATCCTTCCGTGCGTGTCCGTCACCAACACCCCGTCGTCCATGATCTCCACCAGAAGATTCCGGGCGATGGGCAGGAGATCGAGCATGCGGTACCGGGTCATGCCCAGAAAGAGACACAGCCCCGCCAGGGCCATGCCCAGGGGTGTCCAATCCCGATGGGAGAAACGGAAGAGATAGAACACGCTTCCGAGAAGAGCGAACAGACTCCCCGCAAGAATCGTGACGATCTGCCCCCGATAGGCGGCGGGAAGAGCCCGGAGGACCGAGACGAAACGGACAATCCCGAGAAAGACCAGTCCGTAGAAATAGACCACGAAAAGAGAAAACCACGGCCCTCGTCCGTAGGTGGCGATGTTCGTCGACACATCGATGACAACCCAGGACCAGAGAAGGTTGTGAAAGGAGTTCGTGGCCGCCACGAGCACCGTCGCGGCGGGAAAGAGCGACACGGCGACCACGTGCCTCGCCGAAAGACGCCGTCGATGATAGCCGAACGTTCTGGACACCAGATAAAAACAGACCGGAGCCGCGACGATTCCCGGATAGGCGACTGCGGACCAGAACATCTTCAGGGGCACCGTGGTGGCCGCGAGCTCGAACACGTCGGGCAACGCCCACGCCGCGGCGGCGAGCTCCAGACACACCAGCGCGGGTGCCCCCGGCACGTTCCATCTTCGAGCCATGACGGCGGCGACGACGAGCATGACCAACGCCGCCAGAAGATAGGCCACACTGGCTCCGTCGAACCGGTAGAGCGAAAGGTCGAACATGGCGACCTCCTCTCGCGCTTTCCGTGAATCGAAATGTTTGTCCCGAGAGAAAACTTTGATCAACCGGAACAGTGCACCTCGCGTGCGTTGAGGTACAATTCGAAATCCAACATCGAAAAGTTTTCATTTTCACACGGAAAGCAGTTTTCCCGCTTTCTCTCTGCCTTGCAAAAGAGTATACCAAAGAGTGCCTCTTCTTTCCTTGCATGGGACACACTTCGGAGAGAATGCTCCGTGAGTCTTTACGATACCGAAAACTACCGATGTAGGGTATCCGGTCTCTCTGATAGACTGGGCGAGATGTATTTCCTACTATTCTGGTAGAATTTCGCGACAACGCTGCAAAAGCCGTAACCAAGGAGGAATTTCCGTGACGGAGACGACAAAGAAGATCACCCTCGACGTGGGAGGCATGCACTGCACCGCCTGCGCCGCTTCGGTGGAAAGGGCCTTGCGGAAACTCGACGGTGTGCGGGAGGCATCGGTGAACTTTCCCCTGCACCTCGCCGTCGTCGAGGCCGATGCGGGCCTCGATCCGGCCCTGCTCGTCGGGACGGTGGAAAAACTCGGTTTTACCGCACTGGTGAAGGAGAATCCCCTCTCCGGAGGCGCACGGCGCCTGAGCTTTTCCGTGGAGGGGATGCACTGCGCCGCCTGTGCACGCACGCTGGAGCGGGAGCTGGCCAAGGTGGCGGGGGTCCGCGCCGCATCGGTGAACTTTCCCCAGAAGCGGGCCTTCGTGGAGGCCGACCCGGAAGGAATCTCCGCCGGGTCGCTCGAAGAGGCGGCGGGAAAGGTCGGCTTTGGGCTGAAACCCTTGGCGAAATCCACCGAGGCGGAGGATCTGGCGGGCAGGGAACTCTCCGAGGCGAAACGCCGCATGGTCTTTGCCTGGAGCCTGGGCATCCCCTCGGCAATCCTCATGATCCTCCACGAGATGGGGATCAAAATTCCGCCGGATCTCACCCAGCATCTTCTGCTGGAGCAGCTCTTGAGCGGAGCCATTCTCTTCTGGGCGGGCTGGGACACCATCTCCCGGGCGTTCAAGCAGATCCTTCGCCTGCAGACGAGCATGGACACCCTCATCACCCTCGGCACGCTGGCGTCCTTCGCGTCGGGACTCCTGAAGATCGCCGGGCTGCCCGTGGTGAGCTACGCCATGGTGGGTGGCATGATCATGGCCTTCCACCTCACCGGGCGTTACCTGGAGACGGGAGCGCGCACCCGGGCGACGAAGGAGATCGCCAAACTGCTTGAAATGGGCGCCAAGCGCGCCACGGTGGAGCGGAACGGTGCCGTGATCGAGGTGGACGTGGAAGCGCTCGTCCCCGGCGACGTGATGCGCGTCCGCCCCGGGGAGAAGATCCCCCAGGACGGCGAGATCGTGGAGGGAACGAGCAGCATCGACGAGTCCATGATCTCCGGCGAGCCGCTGCCGGTGGTCCGCAAGGCCGGAGAGGCCGTCACGGGGGCCACCATCAATCTCGACGGCTTCTTGCGCATCCGGGTCACCCGCATCGGCGCGGAGTCCTTCCTCTCCCAGATCATCTCCCTCGTCCAGGAGGCCCAGGGAACGAAGGTGCCCATCCAGGCCTTCGCGGACCGCATCACCTCGGTATTCGTGCCCGTCGTCACCGTTCTGTCGGCGCTTTCCTTCGCGCTGCTCTTCTTCCTCCCCGACGTGTTCGCACCCTTCATCGCCGCGGCCTCCCGGCTTCTTCCCTGGGTTCCGCCGGACATGCCCGTCTTCTCCAGGGCGCTCTCGGCGGCCATCGCCACGCTGGTCATCGCCTGCCCCTGTGCGCTCGGGCTCGCCACACCCACGGCGCTCATGGTGGGCACGGGCATGTCCGCCAAACGGGGCGTTCTCTTCCGGAACGGCGAGGCCGTGCAGACCATGAAGGCCGTGGACGTGGTGCTCCTCGACAAGACCGGAACGGTCACCCTCGGGCGCCCCAGGGTCGAGCGCATTGCTCCTGCCGCGGGAATGACCGAGGCGGATCTCCTCCGTCTCGCCCTGGCCCTGGAAGCCCCCTCGGAGCATCCTCTGAGCCGGGCCATCGTGGAGCACGCCGCAAAGGCAGGCATGACCGCCGAGCCGGTGGAGCGCTTTAAGGTGACGCCCGGACGGGGCGTGAGCGGCGTGGTGGACGGGAGGACGGTCTACGCGGGGAATCTCGCGTGGCTCTCCGAGACGAACTCCGACGCGTCCTCCGGAAAGGACGTTCTTTCCGAGGAACTCGCCAGGGCACTCGAAGAGGGCACCGCCGCCGCCGCCACACCGGTGGTGCTCTGGGACGAGGAGCGCGTGCTCGGCCTCTTCCTTCTCGCCGACGAAATCAAGCCCGAGAGCGTCGCCTCGGTGGAGCGTCTTCGGCACATGGGCAAGAAAGTGGTGCTCGTCACCGGAGACGTGCGGCGCTCCGCGGAACGCATCGGCGCCATGCTCGGCATGGACGAGATCGTGGCGGAAGTCCTCCCCCAGGACAAGATGAGCGTGGTGGAACGCTTCCAGGCCGTGGGACACACCGTGGCCATGGTGGGAGACGGCATCAACGACGCCCCGGCCCTCAAGAAGGCGAACGTCGGGCTCGCCATGGGCACGGGAACGGACATCGCCCGGGAGGCCGGGGACGTGGTGCTCGTCCGGGGCAACCTGGAATCCCTCGTGGAGGCCTTCCTCATCGCCGACGCCATGTTCCGGAAGATCCGACAGAACCTCTTCTGGGCGTTCTTCTACAACGTGGTGGCCATCCCCCTGGCCTTCGTGGGGCTTCTCCATCCCCTTCTCGCCGAGGCGGCCATGGCGCTGAGCTCCATCAACGTGGTGACCAACTCCCTGCGCCTCCGCAAGCTCCGGTTCTGATTCCGGACCGCGAGCAGGAAAGAGGACAGCACGGCGCTGAAAAAACGCTTTTTCCCTTCCCGGCAGGAAACGTAGAGACAAGATGCGTCAGACAGGGAATGCCTGTGACATGTGAGCAAGGCACGGAGCAAGAGCGCCCCATGACCGCCGAGGATTTCTTTCCGCGATTGCGAAATCCGATGGGTAAGGCTGTTCGGGAGAGACCGCAGGGCTTCCTTGGGGCAGAAAGAGGGGCCTGCGTTTGAGGAGGGATGGAGACGATCATGGCAGGAAAAGATGAAAAACGAGCAGGGCCGGAAAGGCCGGGAAAGGCGACGCCTCCGCAGAAGGGCTCGGCAAGGGCCCAAGGAACCCCGGGCCCCGCAGCGGAGGCGGAAACTCCAGCGCCTGCACTGCGGGAGAACGAGCCGGGGGCCCGGGTGCGCCGCTTCGTTCGGGGGATGCACTGCCCCGCCTGCGAAGCCCTCGTGGCGGAACGGATCGGCGAACTGCCCGGGGTGCGGCACGTGCGCGCCTCTCTGGCGGAGGGAACGGTGACGATCACCCTCGCGAAGCCGGAGCACGCGACGGCTTCCGGAACCCGCGAAAGCGGCGAGGCATCGCCGCAGGACCCGTCGGAAACGGGGACACGGCACGTCCTCTCCCCGGAGAAACTCGGAGAACTCTTCGCCGACCAAGGGTACCTCTTCGCCGAAACGCCCTTCGACGACGCGGGGGGGCGCCTCCGGGAGTTCGCCCTCGCCGGAGGGACGGTCCTCCTCGCGGCGGCGTTCTTTCTTTTTCTGGAGCACAGCGGCATCCTTCATCTCGTCCTCGTGGACACGTCGTCGGCGCTTCCCGCCTTCGTCCTCTTCGGCCTGCTCGCGGGCATTTCGAGCTGCGCCGCTCTCGTGGGAGGGCTGGTGCTCTCCTTCTCCCGCTCCTGGGGGACCGACGGAAGCGGAAAATCGTGTCTGTCCTTCAACCTCGGCCGCCTCGTCGCCTACGGCGCGGCGGGGGCACTTCTCGGATCGCTGGGAAGTGCCTTCCGGATCTCCGCTCCCGCCGCAGCGCTTCTGGTCTTCGCCGCCTCCTTCGTCATGGCGGCTCTGGGGCTCCAGATGCTCGGCGTTCCCGGCGCGGAACGGCTCCGCGTCCCCTTTCCGGGAGGGGGGACATCCCGAGGAAAAAAGGGCACCCGGACACCCTTTCTCCTCGGCGCCTCCACGGTGCTCCTTCCCTGCGGCTTCTCCATCACCGTCCAGGGCACGGCGCTTTTGTCGGG